>JAJQAR010000297.1 GCA_021203705.1 Prevotella sp.
TTTCGTACATGTACTATGAAAACATTGTGAAATCAAATAAAACTCATTGCTTGTGTTTAAACTAAACTTTAAAATTATTATTTTTGCATTAAAATCAATAAAGTAATAGATATGGAAACGAAGGAAAGTATGCAATGGGAATATAAACAACCGGTGAAGGTTATTTTCGGCAACGGAAAAAGATGGAAGTCGACTGACGAGATAAAGGCGTTGGGTGGAAAATGTGGACTGTTAGTAACATCACCGTCTTTTGTAAAGAGGGGTACGGTGAAAGAGTTGACGGCAGCCTGCGAGGATGTGAGGTTTATAGTTTTTAGTGAGGTGTCAGCAAATCCTGACGTGAAGGAGTGTGATGCTTGTGCCCAACTGATACGTGATAACGGTTGTGATTTTGTTGTCGCCTTGGGTGGTGGAAGTGTGATGGACTGTGCCAAGACTGCTGCCTGCATCTGTAAAGATACGCTGAAAACAGAGAGTTATATGGTTGACAGGAAGCCGTTGCCTGTTGCTCATTTGCCGTTGATTGCCCTGCCGACAACGGCAGGAACGGCGAGTGAGGTTACGAAGGTTGCGGTACTGTCAGACCGAGAGAGGAAGCTCAAAGCCTCAATAGGGGCAGATTCTCTGTTTCCGACAGTGGCGTTGGTTGACCCAGAGCTGACATATACCGTGCCGAAATATCTTACTGCCTGCACGGGCTTTGATGCTCTGTGCCATGCAATAGAGGCATATTGGAATGTAAACCACCAGCCGGCATGCGATGTTGCAGCGATATATGCCATACGTCTTGTGCTTGAGAATGTGGAAACGGTTTGCAATGAGCCGGAAAATAAAGTTGCGAGGGAGAATATGATGCTTGCTTCCTTGATGGCAGGATTTGCATTCTCACAGACTGGCACATCCTCCTCGCATGCCTGTTCATACCCTGTAACCAGTCTGCTTGGTGTTCCTCATGGTGAGGCATGTGCCTTGACAATCGACTATTTCGTGCGTTTCAATGCGGAGCATGGTTGTGAGCGGACAAAGAGCATTGCTAATCAGGTGGGATATGCAAATGCTGATGCTCTTGCGGATGAGATAGTAAGGCTGAAAAAGGCAACAGGCATTCTCACTTCGTTGGCATCATTCGATATTACAGACAGTATGCTTACGGAATTGGTTAACGGCAGCAAACGCCCGAATTTAAAATGCAACCCAGTGGAGATAACAGAAGAAGATTTGCGCACGATGTTCGAAAAATTAAGAATTAAGAATTAAGAATTTTCCGATTGAGCGAGAGCAGAACCGAACTTGTTCGAGTTATGCCGAGCGTAAGGAAAATCAGTGAAAGCTAATTCGATGCGACTTGTGGGTGGCAAAAATAGGAAAAACAAGGCAGCCTTTTCGGAAGTTTGAAAAGGCTGCTCCGTTTTTATAATATTGCTTTTTTGAAATGCCGTTGTTATTTAATCTCAACTTTGAGAGGGTTTTTCAATGCGCTTAAAGTTTCGGTGGAGCGCAGTTGCCACTCGTTGAAAGTGCGTACATCATTCTTGCTCCAAGCAGAGCCGAAATAGTAAGTGTATTTCTCGTCAGGCTGATATGTTATCATGCCGACACCATGACCGGCGATACCGTTTTCAGGAGTGTCAAGCATTATGCCCTTTGTCTCTTTCACGCCGTTAGGGAATAATACACCAACATAAATCTGGAAATTCTGCTTCTCAGGAACTTCCGTCGGATCAGCATAAACAACATAATCATCACCGTAAGCAACACTCTCAGTGTCCTCCGTGTGGATAACAACACCAGCCACCATGTCAGCAGGCTTTGAAAGACCATCGAACCAAACAGTCATCTTGTTGAAGTTGCTGCCTTTGTCAAGACTGATAAGACGGTGCTCGATAACATTCTCATCACTACCGTATGTGAACGGGTTGTATTCCAACTGAACGGTGAAACGCAGTGGTCCGTTGTCCAAAATTTCATACTTATTGTAGCAGTAAGGCATTATTATGCCCTTATCGTCAACCAAAGCAGGAGTACCGCAACCGAGAGATGGTCCAACCTTATAGCAGTCGAGGCCATAGCCATGGTCGAAATGGTAAGTGGTTGCCACCTCTACATCGAAAGCCTCGTCATCCTTGCCGGCAGCTTTGAGTTCCTCGATCTTTGCATGATTAGAAAGTTCTGTGTGATACCTCTTGTCAACCTCAAGGTCAGGAGTGTTCTTCAACCATACATCAATACCGAAGGCACGCTCGCCTGTACGCTGCAATGCCGGTCCATAAAGACGGTACGCAGTGCGGTCGTTCTCCCAAGCCACGTCATCGACACGCTCAGGATACATCTTTCCACATACGGAAACTTTCATCTCCTTCGGTGTGCCCTGCTGGATGGTAAATTCAGCAGTTCCCTTCGGACGTACAGCAGCATCGATAAGCAGTTGACCGTCGTGTGTAATCTGGTATGCCACTTCCTGTCCTAAGACGTTCTTTACTATGATAGCTTCACCTTGGTTTATACCAAGTTTTGAGTAAACTTCCTGAGCGTCAACACTGATGAGTTCCTGACGCTGCACATTGTCTGGGTTCGTAACAGATACCGTTATGGTCTCCGCACTTGCGGTAATCGGCGCAAACAGTAATGCAAGCGCCAAAGCGGTGTAAATTCTTGATATTGTTTTCATATTTATAGGTATTTTTGAATTAAGAGTTCGCTATTGCTTGAGTTCTTTGTTTTAAATTTTGCTTATGTTCTTTGCAAATTTTACCAGAAAAAGCCGTTGTGCCCACCTGTGCTGCCACCAGGGGTGTTACCTCCTCCTATGCCTCCACCAGGTGTCGTCCCACCGCCAGGGGTTGTGCCCCCGCCTATTGTGCCGCCAGAGGTTGTGGAGGAGCCGGTTACCGTGGAGGTAAGAGTGAGAGAGGATGAAGAACTGGTGCTTGTCTCTGTTCCGCCCGTAACATATCCTTGCCAGTTGTCTCCGCCCGTTATTGTGGCATTTGTACAGATAGTATATGTGCTGCCGACAGTCATGTCAGGACACGAAATCAACAGAACAGCAGAACTGTATGTTCGTGGCAGGCAGAAAGCAATGAGGTTATTGCCGTTAGAATCATCTAATGTAAGGTACTTGCCGGAAGTATATGACTTTCCGTTTACGATAGCCGTGGGTTGTGTGGTGGCAGATGTAGTAGGGTTTGACGTATCACCGCCAAGACCAATTAATACACCACCAGTGATACCGAAAGTATAATTATCGCAGTCGAAGCCAGCTTCTGGTGTCGTCGTACCGCAGGCTATGGCGAGGCCGCCATTTATCATCAACGTACCGTTGGAGTCGATACCGTCGTTGTTGGAAGCGTAAGCATATACCTTACCACCATTAATTGATATATTTTTGGAAGCGTTCAAAGCATCATCGTAAGCGTTTACGATTACCTCACCACCGTTTATAATCAGTGAGTCCTTACTCTCGATGCCTTCCGAGCCGTCACCGCCAGATGTGGTAACAGTTATCTCACCATCGTTAATGTACAGGTTGTTGTCAGCCTTGATACCCTTCGGTGATGTAGTGCTGTTGCCGTAGGAGTATTTCTTGCCTGTTGTAGTAATGTTAATCACACCACCATTTATCGTGATATTACTGTCGCCACTGATACCCTTGCCGCCGGCGCCGCTACTTGTGAGTGAGAATGAGCCATCGTTTATGACGATATTGCCGTCAGCCTTCATAGCAGCACAGCCGGAAGTGTCCCTATTGCTGCTGTCATACTCGCCTCCACCCGAAGTGGTGATGTTGAATGTACCCCCACTGACTGTGAGCAACGTCTTGCATTTTATACCCTTTGCGGCAGTGGCGGTAGTTGTCAGGTTCAGAGTACCGGCACTTATTAGCACCTCACCGTTGTTCTCATCGTCCTCATCATCAGTCTTTGAGACTTGTATGCAGTCGCCATTGACGTTGCTTATTGTGAGTGTGCCGCCTTTCATATCAAGATACTGATTGATGTTGAAACCGTCTTTTTTAGAGGAGTTAACAATGATAGAGCCCGTTGACTTTTTTATCTCCACATACTCGTCACCCCAGAAAGCATGTTTAGTGTTTCCCGTAAGGTAAAGAGCGCCGCCGCCCTTGAACTCCGTATGCCCGTTTACCATGAAGCAAGCCTTCTGACTGCCGTTAGCAGCATCAGAAAGTGTAGAAACGGTGCCGTCAACCAGTTCCACGCTGATGCGCTTGCCGTTTCGGATATTAATAGCCGCACTGTCGTTGCTGTTCAGGGTAAGACCATTGAGCACGACAGACGCTTTCAGTTTTCCGTCCATATAGAATGAGCCATTGCTTGAAGAACCTTGCAGAGTGTAGGTTATCTCATCAGGCAAATCCTCACTTTGCAATATCGTTACGTTGGCACCGTTGACTGTTGTGGAAAGATATTGCACTATGTTTCCTGCAACGACAACCTTAGCCACATCGCCATTGTAGGTAACGTTTATTGTGTTATCCTCAACCGTTGAGGCATCAATATAAATACTGTCGATGTCTGAAATATTGAAAGCCTTATTGCATACTGTAAGAACGCTGCCGTTTTCAGAATAAGTCATGGCATCAGAAGAAGCGGTAACCGCAGTGGTGATATTTCCCGTACAGATGTTCAACGTCTGTCCCCAGACTGTTGTTATGGCGGTGAAAGCGACACATATAATTAAAAATAACCTTCTCATTTTACCATCACTTTTAATGTCTGATCATCAATTTTCACAATATATACACCTTCGGGAAGCCAACCGCCGACAGCCTGCTCATTATCACTTGTAGAGACGCAACGGCAGACCACCATTCCCAACATATTGGTTACGGTAATGTCCGCACCCTTTTTGCTTGTTACAAACAACTGGTGGTTGCTGACGTTAATGGCGTTGTCAGAGGAAAGAATTTTTCTGATACCAGCAACATTAGAGAAATACATGGAATTGATATTCGCCAACGAGACAGTCTGAGTCTCCTGTCCGTTAATGGCGGTTATCATTCCATTATTAAAAGTGATTTTCAAGCCGATGGCAGGGAGGGTCACTTCTGAACCGTCTGCTCTCGTAAACGTAAAATAGTCGTATTCTTCAGCAAACAGATTTACATTGCAAAGAAGAACAGTTGCCAACAAAATTAAATTTTTCATGACGTAAAGGAATTTTTACGAAAAGACCAATAAGATTGAAGGCGCGGAATGCGTCATCGGATTCTGTCGGCAGCACGCACCAGTGCCTCATCCGCAAGTATCGCCTTTCTTGCGAGAAAGTAGAGGATTGCGGAAATCAAAGGAAATACTGAAGCGGTGGCAAGATGCCGAGTACCGAGAGAGTTGGAAAAGCCGAGAATAAATATTATGAAGACGACATACCAACCGAGGATGAGCAGGATGTTAAACAAGCAAAACCTACTTTGCACTATCCTGTTGTGGAAAGAGAATATGGTGAACAGTCCGATGGGGCATGTCACCAGCAATATCACGAAAAGAGCCCACACGGAGAAATCATGCCCTCCCTCCGCATTAGTGAGCCAAAGATTATACATAACGAACTGACTGCCGATATCATCATTGGCTGTGAATCGGCAGAGTGGCATGCAGAGGCAAACTACAGTAAGCACTACTGCTAAGAATAAGAAAACTGTCTGTTTTCTCTGTATCATTACATATCTGTTAAATTGTCTCTTTGAGTGTCGCGCCAATAAACGTTATCGTCGATAAACTCCTGAGTGGCGAGCAAGGTAGGTTTCGGCAGTTTCTCGTAATACCTTGAGATCTCTATCTGCTCCCTGTTCTCGAATACCTCTTCCAGGCTGTCGTTGTAAGAGGCAAACTCAGCAAGTTTCTTGCTCAAATCTTGCTTTATCTCTACGGAAATCTGGTTTGCACGCTTTGCGATTATCGCAACGCTCTCATAGATGTTACCAGTTTCTTTGCAAAGTTTCATAATGTCCTGCGTAACGGTATTAGCAGGAGCTTTTGACTTCTTATAATCCATATTTAAAACAAATTATTTTTCTTCTAATTTTGTTACTTTCTCACAAGAGGCGATATATTTCTCTGCCACGTTCTTGTTTTTAGAGTCAGGAAACTCGTTAATAAAACCGTAGCACTCATCCTCCGCATCCCTATAACGTTCCAATCTTTTCTCCTCCACACTCTGCTGTGCCAATTCATACTTACTCTTCATGATAAGGAAAGAGAAATTCTCTCGCAAATCACTGTAAGGATAGTCCTTTATGGCATTCTGCGCTGTAACAATACATGCCTCATAGTTGCTCCCGCCACTGGTGCAGTTGCCGAAATATGTTCCGAGATTATAGTATAGCTGTGCAGAGTAAAGCTCTTTCTTGACCAATTTGTCCTGTAATTCAAAAAGCCTTTCCTGTGCCGCCTCTTTTTTCTCAGCCTCTGGATATAAATCTAAGTATTCCTGGAAAGCAGCTATTGCACTGTAAGTCTGCGACTGGTCAAGGCGCGGCTCAGGTGTACTCATGAAAAGACTTTCACCAGTATAATAGGAAGCCAATTCAGCATATATGCCTCTGGAATAAGTACTATAATATTTTTTGAAATAATCAGCTGCAATCTCATAGTCATTATCCAAAAACTCAGCCATAGCGAGCATGTAAAGGCTTTCCTCCGCATTGTCAGTGCCCTTCAACATGGTTACGACATCCTCCAAAAGAGCTATTGCCTGAGAGTATCGTCCACTGGCGAAGCACTCTTTGGCAAACTCGTATTTGTAATTATAGTCGGTTGACTTATAAACCGTGTTGAACTCATGAGCGCAGCCTGAAAACAGGATTACCGATGATATGGCTATAAGGATAAAATTCTTCATAATTCCGAAGTTAGCTTGCAAAAGTACATATTTTTCATTAAACGGCAATGTTTTGGTTTTATTTTTTAGTAGAATCATCTTTTTTATGCACATTTCTTAGTATTTTTGCAATTTGTGAATTTGACTAAGGCTTATAATGAGGGAGTTCAAACTTATATCGGAATACAGCCCTACTGGCGACCAGCCGGAAGCGATAAGAGACTTGACAGCAGGCATTGAGCGGGGCGACAAAGCACAGGTTCTTCTTGGCGTTACCGGTTCAGGAAAGACTTTCACCGTTGCGAATGTAATTGCGAATGTCAATAAACCTACACTCATATTGAGCCATAATAAAACCCTTGCGGCACAGTTGTACAGCGAGATGAAGTCGTTTTTCCCTGAAAATGCCGTTGAATATTACGTATCGTATTACGACTATTACCAGCCGGAGGCGTATCTTCCACAAACCGACACGTATATAGAAAAAGACCTTTCCATCAACGAGGAGATAGATCGTCTGCGCCTGTCCGCCGTATCAGCATTACTCTCTGGGCGCACTGATGTTGTCGTGGTGTCTTCTGTTTCTTGTATCTATGGCATGGGAGGTCCTGTTGAGATGGCGAAGAGTGTGATAACGATCAAGAGAGGGCAGATATTGGACAGGAACAAGTTTTTGCGAGACTTAGTGAATGCCCTTTATGTGCGGAATGACATGGAGCTGAAACGCGGGAATTTCCGTGTTAAGGGAGATACTGTGGATGTCTTTATGGCATACAGCGACTATGTGTTGCGAGTGTCGTTCTGGGATGATGAGATTGACTCGATAGAAGAAATGGATTCCGTTACATTCCACCGTCTTGCATCGTTTGATGATTATCAGATATATCCAGCCAATCTGTTTGTTACGTCAAAGGAACAGACAGAGATTGCGATAAGACAAATACAGGATGATCTTGTGGAGCGCATTGAATACTACAATGAATTAGGTGATGGCATTAAGGCGCAGCGTATCAAGGAAAGGGTGGAATATGATATGGAGATGATAAAGGAACTCGGACACTGTGCAGGAATAGAAAACTATTCGCGCTATTTTGATGGACGTGAACCAGGACAGAAGCCTTATTGCCTGTTGGACTTTTTCCCAAAAGACTTTCTGCTTGTAGTTGACGAGAGTCATGTCAGCGTGCCGCAGATCAGTGCCATGTATGGTGGAGACAGGGCACGCAAGACTAATCTTGTGGAATATGGTTTCCGCTTGCCTGCCGCTTTCGACAACCGTCCTTTGAGGTTTGAGGAGTTCCAAAGTATGTTGAACCAGGTGATTTATGTTTCTGCCACCCCAGCAGACTTTGAGCTTGAGGAGGCTGGCGGTGTAATAGTTGAACAGGTGATTAGACCTACGGGACTGTTTGATCC
>JAJQAR010000177.1 GCA_021203705.1 Prevotella sp.
GTAGTGTAAGCAGTAACAAAGTCAGTCGTCCTTCAAGCAGCTCTATTTCTCATTCAAGCAGTTCTGTTTCCCATAGCAGTGGAGGCTCTACACCATCTGTAAGTCATAGTTCGTCGTCGGGCAGGTCATCCTCTGGTGGTGGCAGATCATCAGGTGGTGGAGGAAGCAAAGGCGGCGGCTTTGGTGGAAAGAGGTAAATCCTCTCTTATCTGTTTCCTTTTGCTCTGTTGTGCGTTTTACATAGCATTTGGCAGTTTTTCTCGGTTGTCTCTCCGCCTTTGCTCCAGGCTGTAACGTGGTCGGCATCCATCTCGTTGAGTTGCCAAATTTTATCCTTGTTAGCAGTGTTTGACAAGGCGCAAAGGGGGCAGTTGCTTACGCCTTTGAGTTTGGCTTTTGCTGTCTGTTTCTCATAGACTTTTTTCTTTGTCTTGTTCTCGAACACCCGTATGTTCAGAAGACTTGGATTAAGTTCTCCACCGAGGATGTATTCGAAAATTCCCTTGTGGTCAGTTACGCTGTCATCGGCATACAACTCGTTTACACGGTTGCGTATATACTCTATGTCGTATGGCTTTTCATGGTATTTTTCGTAAAGATCACCCCACTTCAAGCCCTGCATGTCAGGCTTCACTTCGGTGAATACGCTGTCAATCCAGTCAATCACACTGTTGAAATATCTTGTCAATTCGTTGATATTGTCATCATAGCGGTGCTCGCTCATATAATTGGTGATGTTGCCCTTGCTCACCCAATCGAGGGCGCACTCCAAATAATCCTGTCTCGTAACATCGCCCTTTATGAAACTGCTCCATTTCTGTATGCGTGGGTCGTTAGAGTTGCTGAAAATTTTCTTTGCCGCCGTTACGAAAGGACCAGAGTAGATGGCGTTATGCAATTCCTGCTGTTTTAGCGGCACACCTGCAATGTTGATTATCTCGAACCACTCCTTTATATCTTTCTCTGTACCCTCACATTCATAAACCAACAGCGGGGTGTTAAGTATCAGCTCCTGCTCCTCGCTGTTCAACCCTCCGAAATTATGCTCGTTGCCGTTCTCGTCGGTAATGGCGAATTTTTGTGTTACGAAACGTCCGAGTGATGTGATGCGCTGCTGTCCGTCAAGCACTTCAAGTGAGCTGTTGGCGTTCTTAACGAAGTAGATTATCCCAAGTGGGTATTTCTTCAGCACACTGTTGATAACAGCTTTCTCTCTGCCTTTTTGCATATAGATATAGTTGCGCTGATATTCTGGCTGAATGGTTAGCTGCCCACCCATGCCGAACAGCCCCTTGCCCTCATATTCGTTATAGACAAAGCCGTTGCAGATGTCTCTTACTGTTATGTCAGTTCGTAATGTTGTTTTCATTGTTATAAGATTTTTCGGATAAATGGTTGTAGCATTTTGATTAATAGTTTTTATTTTTAATGAATAGCCGCTTGTAAATTCTTATACCTTTCACAAGGGGGTGCATTATGTTGCTCTCAGGATTCCATATTCCATTTGAAAAGCCCCTGCCTTCGCTTTCGGTTGCACCTATTATCTCAAACTGTTCAGGACAATACTTATCAAGAAACGAAATAGGTACACCCATTACACCCTCGTAATCGGAAGTATAGCATCGGTGTAGGGTATATCTATCGCATCGTAGTTGTCATATTTATTGTAGCCTATGCCTCTTATTTCCTTGTGTTTACTATATTTTATGTTGTCTGCCATCGAGAGTAATTGCAACGGTTCGTGGCGACGACCGTGTTCCAAGTTTGTAAACCATACGGCAGGACTTCTTCCTAAGATATTGCCATCTTCAATTGTTATGGCTGTCGGTCTGTTTGCTTCCATCACACTGTCAATATAGTGTTTGGGTATGAAGAAATGCAGGTCTTTTGACATTGGTGTTACGCCTACCCACAGCTTGTTTGACATTATAAGAGGAAATACATCCTTGTAAGTAACGGCATTCTTATTGCCGATAATAAGGAACTTTTTCCCTCCGTCAAATAACCATTTGACGAATTTTCTGAACTTCGAAAATGGTGGGTTTGTGATAATAATGTCTGATTCGTCCCTTAAAGCGGTTACTTCCTTAGAGTTGAAATCGCCAGTGCCGTTGAGGTAATGCCATTCGAGATTGTTTATGTCTATACGTCTGCTATCGTGTGTATCTTTATCAATGGTAAACATCTTACCGTGCGTGCGTGACTTTTTAGGATCATAGTTAGGGTTATTCGTCTCGAATTCAGTCGGTTTCCACTCGAAATAAACGTTTTTAGAAGCATGAGCATAACTCGTGCTTATCAGTTTTTTCAAGCCGAAATTGGTGAAATTCTCAGCAAAAAATCTTGTGAATTTGCTCCAATCGGGGTCATCGCAGGGTAACAGTACAGTCTTGTCACGGAATGTGTCAGGATTGTATTCCAAATAGGCGTTAACTTCCGCCTGAATGTCTCCGTATTGCGTGTAGAACTCATCATTACCGACAAGTTTTGCGATATTCATCCTATTGTTTCCTGCCATGTCAATGTGTTTTTAGAAGCACAGATATTTTGTTCTCTTTTATGTTACAAACATTGTCGTTTAATACTCTCTTTCATCTTCCATTAACTACCAGTTAACAAAATAGATGAATAAAAGAAAGTCAATGTTATTAGGCAGAATTAAGAAGAAAAGTTTTGTTTTATTTCTATTTGTTCAGATTGGAATAATATGCTATTCTTGACAAAAAAGGCGTATTTCAATGATTTTTGATTAAGTACTATCTTAGGG
>JAJQAR010000039.1 GCA_021203705.1 Prevotella sp.
CTTGCCTAAACTGTAAGTTCCTTGAAGACAGGAACTGTTTTAGTTTTATCTTTACATCTTCGGTATCTAGCGCAGTTGCCTTGAAAATAGTAAGTTCTTGATAAATGCTTATTGAATGAATGCGTGGCAGAGAGGTTTCCAAAAGAGAGGAAAAAATTTGTGCAAAGTGCACAAAAACTCCCGAAATTGTTAATATATATTAACGAAATACTTGACGGGGGGGGGGTGTATGATACACTCTAAAAGATTACGCTTTTGCCTTACAAAAGCGGTGGATAATTAGGAAATCGTGCAAACTGAGGAGAATTCAAAGACATGAAAAAGGGACTGATTAAGACAGCACTCATCGTGGGTGTATGTGCTGTCGTTGGTGCTGTATGCTTTGCCGGAGCATGCGGCGGAACGGATGATGACAACTTTGACGAGAGGGAGCCGCAGGCTTCTGATCTCACCTACTTCAAGGATGCAGTGAGCAGTTCACTGAATTACACCGGAGCATACACAATGGAAGTTTCTGTAACACCGCCGGGTGATACAGATGCAGAAGTTACCACAATAGCATTTGACCCTGTGGCAGCAAGAACTGCGTATACAGAAAGCTCCGTAACCGCAGAGAGCCACTATTATGTGAAGGATAGTGATGGTACAATAACCAAGTATGTGTACAATGGGCTCGGTAGCTTTTATGGATCCTCAACTTCCACAGACGGCACGTACGACCATTATGCTTTCTCATATGTGGCATCACAGTTTGTCGGAGATCCGTCCAGCATCTCATCTGCGGAAGACGCAGAGAGTTACATTGCAGGCATAGTATATACGGTATCCAAGACACAGTTCGGCACCGATGAGCTTGCTCTTACAGTAAAGGCAGAGGACGGAACAAGGACCTATACAATTACTGGTTCAACAACAGACTCATCTTACACCTATAACATCACCTTTGTGGCTGACTTTACAGACAGCAAGCTTGCAGATGTATCCGTTGCAATGGATCTCACAAGCGGTTCCGGAGATACGGCATCTACGCAAACAATGTATGTCGGCATAGACATCAAATACTCTGTGGACTCCTCTATCTGGCCGGAAGAATTAGATGCTGCAGAAGAGGATTAAGCATAAAGGAGTGGAAGACATATGGGAGCTTTTATAGCAATTGTTGTTGTAATAGGAGTTGTTGTCATTGTAATACTTGTCGTGTGGGCATACAAATCAAAGCATAAGCCGATGGAAGTACTGCCCCGGCACATTGATATAAACAATCCTCCGGATCCAAACAGAAAAGTTGTCCGTGTGCGTGCTACTCCAGATGGATTAGATGAAGCCTTAAGCGGTTATACATCACAGGGCTGGGAGATTGTGGATGCAGATCCGGGGCCTGAAGAGGAAAGGATTTTTACATCCTGCAACTGGATAGTTATCCTTCGCAAAAATGATACAAACACCAAGCAGAATCAGGACCAGGACAAGGCAGATGAGGAGAAAACAGAGTTGTAAACAGATTTACAATCCGCAGTGTTCAGCACAGGCCGGTATAACAGCAGCATTTATACAACGGCAACAAAAAGCTTATATCTGAAAGATAAGATCTGAAAAATACCTGGAAATAATACCCGGAAATAATACCTGGAAATAATACCCGGAATGGACTGACGCATATACATGCGGAAACGCAGATGCGGCCTCATCCGGGTGTTTTTTTTGTCTCAATACAGAGCCTGCTGTGTGCGGGCAAATGGCAGTTGCCGGTGTCGGTCAGCCACAAAAATATCTGGATAAAATGCCGTGACAAAATGCATGACAAAATTATCATTACTTGTCTGCAGCCCTTGAAAATGCCGCATATAACTGTTATAATATCCGTTGAAATGCTATATGTGCTGCCGTATGCGCAGCAGGATACAACACGTACTGCTGCATGCAATATTACTGTTGTCGGTTTGTATGCTGGCAAAGAGAGCAGACAGAAACGGGAGAGATATGGAAGAAGTTACACTTTCCAATGGTGTCCGGATGCCCATCCTTGGGTATGGCGTATACAGAATTGAGAAGAAGAACTGCGTGCAGTGTGTCTTAGATGCCCTGGAGACAGGATACAGGTCCGTGGACACCGCCCAGTTGTACCACAACGAAGAGGAAGTGGGAGAGGCGATTGTTCGTTCCGGCATTCCGAGAAGGGACATATTCCTTACCACAAAGATATGGATGAACAATTACGGGTATGAGAAGGCAAAGGAGTCTGTGCTCCGGTCCATGGATAAACTCCGTACAGATTATCTGGACTTATGCCTTCTTCACCAGCCATTCGGAGATTATTACGGTGCCTGGCGCGCCTTGGAAGAGTTCTATTCCGCCGGCACGATACGCGCCATCGGTGTATCCAATTTCTATGCAGACAGGCTTGTGGACATCTCCATATATGCAGACATTGTGCCCATGCTTAATCAGATGGAGACACATCCTGTTAACCAGCAGAGAGAACTGCAGAAGTGGATGGACAAGTACAACGTGCAGTTAGAGGCCTGGGCACCCTTTGCCCGCGGCCGGGGCGGTCTCTTTGAAAACCCCGTCATATGCGGCATAGGAGAAAAGTACGGCAAGACATCTGCACAGGTGATCCTGCGCTGGCTCATCCAGCGTAACATAATTGTAATTCCAAAGAGCGTTCACAGGGAGAGGATACAGGAGAACTTTGATGTGTTTGACTTCTCTCTTACTCCGGATGACATGCAGCTCATGGCATCCCTGGATGAAGAC
>JAJQAR010000253.1 GCA_021203705.1 Prevotella sp.
TGAGGATGATCTGCTAAGAAAAGATAATATTTGGTTTACTGAGAAAAATGAGGAGGGTGCAAGTGTGTTATATCCTCTGACTGATTTCAAAGGGCTGAACAGAATAAGTTCACTGCAAAATGCTTACAAGTTTGGCAAATTTGGAGCTGTTCCTAACCTGTGAAATGTTTGTATTATGAGAAAATCGAGTAAGAATGTTTCCACCAGACAAGTCATATATATTGTTGGTGAAGGACTGACGGAATTGTATTATTTCAGTCATCTGAAAAAGTTGTTAGGTTACAGGTATTCCATATCCCCACGTTTTTTTGACAACAATAGTATTGAAAAGATTGAGAAAAAATTAAACGTGCTTCTAAGGGAAGATGTAATTGTAATCTGCGTTTTTGATGCTGATGTCAGTAGACGTTCTGCGATTGAGAAAAAGAAAATGACTGCCTTTAAACGGAAATACGAGAAGAACTCAAATGTTATTCTCTGTGATAGTCTGCAATCAATAGAATACTGGTTTTTGTTGCATTATGAGGATACATGCAGGTATTTCCAAGATGCAGCAACTACAGAAAGAGCATTAAAAGTATATATCCCGACATACGCAAAGACACGAAAATTTCTTGAAAAAGCTAGTTGGGTAAGGAATATGATTGCTGATGATAAAATGATAACAGCCTGTGAACTTGCAGAAAAGTATCAAGGCAGAGATTCTTATAGTGAGATATATAAAGCGATTAAGAAAGTAAGTATTAGAAAAAATGATTAGACAAATTAGCCTAATATAACTTAAATTGCAGTGGGAATATCATTTTCTGTTATGTATTTAACAAGAGATTGGAATAGTACTAAATCTTTACAGTTGTAAATCTCTTATCAGTTATTAAGCACATAGATAACATGGGCATCGCGAAGATCACGATAATCCTTTTTCAATACTTTAATATCCTCTCCTATAGGTGTTGACAATATCGTCTCATCAGGGATTTCATTAAAGTTTAATTTGAAATGTGGCTCATTAGTATAGTCTGCTTCTATACTTCCCATCTCATTTTCGCAACGATAACCAACAATATTAGGAAATTTAATCTCAAATTCAGCACGCTCACTTAATGCCTTGATAACTGTTTGCGGTTTTACAGGCGGAGGCGTCCCTGCACCTCCACCTTTGAATGTCTTAAAAGGAACTCCAATTATATGAGCATATTCAGGAGGAAATTTCCAAACGATATTCTCTTTGTTGTATCTCTTTAAATTCTTTTGTTCAATCTCATTTCCTTTCTGGTCGTATGCGACAAGGTCGTAATTTTGTCGGCGCAATGCACGCCCTGCAACCTGTTCACATAGAAGTTGAGAACCAAAAGCACGAACACCACAAATATGTGTTACGGTATTAGCATCCCAACCTTCAGTAAGCATTGAAACTGAAACAACAAGACGAATGTCCTGACCGAGTTTTCCTTGTTTTCCTACACTGTTTACAACTTCCCTAAGAATATCGCCATCAGAAAGGTTATCTGCACTTCCAGCACCATGAAGTATTGCGTATTCTTTTTTAAACTGACTAATTTCAGATGCGAAAGTCTTTTTGAAATCATCATTAACTATTGTATTTGCTTCATCAATAGCATTGCTATCAATAAGCAATGATGGTTGCCTACGTTTAGGCAAACCGTTTTTATAGTTGGAGAAAACATCAAAATGTCCGTCTATATAAATTGTATTACCTTTTGCATCTACGGTTTCATAACCAGCCATATATTTGAAAACCTCTTTTGATACAGTAGTGTTATTGCATACAACTATAAAGACAGGCGGTGCTGTAAAAAGATTTTTTGCTGTTTCATCATTTTGGCGGATGCCATTGTCATAATCTTCGTAATCTTTGACAAACTGCTCCAAAGCGAGATTAAGCAAGGCTGGAAGATTTGGGACTTTTTCTCCTTTAGGGCTTTCTTCCTCATTTTCATTCGCCTCTTTCTTAACTTTTTTCTGACCTTTTTTAGGTAAATCCTGACTGATATGTTGATAGATGTTGCGTAATTTTGGTTCATCTAAATCGTGAGTAGTATCCATTATAGGTAGAAAAGGTATCTTGACAAGTCCACTTTCAATGGCATCCACAAGTCCAAAATCACTTACAACCCATGGAAACAATGAATACGGTGTATATCCAGAACCGTTAAGATAATATGGGGTTGCAGAAAGGTCATAAACTTCTTGAACTTTATAGCCAAGACGTTTCATTTGACGTAATCCCTCATACCAAACCATTGCTTTCTTATTTTCTTCATCGGTATCTTGTTCTTCCTCTGATTTTTTCTTTTTGTTGTTTTCTTTTGGTAAATAACAATGATGAGCCTCATCATTGATAACAACAATTCTCTTTCCTTTCATATTCTTGCCGAGAAGCCTTGAAAGTACAGAGGTAAATTCTTCCTTGTCCTTTTGCTTTACCAACTCGCCATCTTGATATTTAATCTTACCGTCAAATGGACTTGCTTTCTTGCCTGTATATACTTTTGGCTCAAACTGATGATAATTGGTAATCGTAATTACCGAATTAAGTCCGCCAAGAAGTTTGGAATATTTTTCGGGTATTAAATCCCTTTGGTGATAATAGTCAAGTTTATCGTATGATGATTTTCCCGACTCATCAATATATAAAACGCCAAGTCGGTCACGAATGGTAATGCCAGGCGCAACAAGAAGAAAATGGTCTGCAAACCGTGTGTCTTGGGGGTTCTCTTTCTTGTTT
>JAJQAR010000389.1 GCA_021203705.1 Prevotella sp.
GTTCCACAGCAGTGCCTGCAATGCATAGAAATCGAGACCATTTTCCTTGAGAAAATCCACCTGTGAGTAGTCTGCCTTTATATATTCTTTGTTTATACGATCCATGATAAGTACATAGTCCTTAGTGAACTCAATTCTGCCGGCTTCCATAATCCCTAATGGGGTGAGTTGAATGCGTATCACCTCATCTTTCTTCATTTTCAATGAACCGCTTACAGATACGTCCTTTGAACCTGCTGTGAGGGTGAACTTAATCTTGGAAGATATGTTTTGTGCATATACCTCATTGTCATACACCTTACGGAGATATTCCAAATTCTGTTCACCAGCATTATTGCTTACACTGCTTTCGATTACTGATGTTGAACTTTCCACCGTACTCTTGCTAGTTCCGCATGATACTAATAGCAATGCTACGCAGAAAACGGTGATATATAAGAATGTCCTGTCACTTTTCATCGATATATTTCCTTTCTTTTATTTTCCTTGTTATAATTGTCTCGTTGTCTGTTCCCACTTCAATGGCTTTCTGCCAGTACTCGACAGCAGCATCAATATCATCGTTCAAGGCATGGATATCACCTGCATGCTCTATTATCACAGCACTGTCGGTGGTGTCGTTGCTTACTGCCATGTCGATATACTGCATCGCCTCGTTGTATCGTCCTTGCTTGAACAATATCCAGGCAAATGTGTCGAGATAAGTACTGTTTGACGGCTCCGACTGTATAGTGCGATAACTCATCTGTTCTGCGCGTGGCAGGTCTTTATTCTCCTCCGACAGGTAATAGGCATAGTTGTTCAGGCAACCGATATTGTCGTCTTTCCATTGCAGACAACTGTCGTAGGCGGCGTATGCCTCTTCTGCCATCCCTTTGCCGTGAAGAAGGTCACCCATGATGGCATAAAAGTCTGAGACGAGTGACGGATCACTGTCTTCATCTGCCATTGTAACGCCTTTTTGGAATGTCGCAATAGCCTCATCATCCTCATCTTTCTGTACGTATGCAAGTCCAAGAAAATAGAAAAACGCCATTTCATCGGGGATATAGTCTATTGCTTGTTGGGAAAGGCGGATTACCTCATCATAGTCTTGCTTTACCCACACAGCCTGAATGAGTTGTATTCTTGCTGATTTATTGTTGGGGTTAATATCCAACACCATTTCAAGTGCTTTGGAAATGCTGTCTTGAGGCATTTTCTTCAAGGTCATGTATGCGGCATAGAGTTCTGCCATGTCTGATGTATTCTGCGGTTGCTCGAGAATTTTCTTGAACAGTTCCAACACCTCCGTGCTGTCACTATTGCTGTTTTCATTGGCTGCGACAATCCTCCGCATCAGTAGCATCTTACTCTCCACAGGTGTCTTCTCACTAATCAGCATTGCCTCTTGTATAGAGTCGGCTTTCTCTTGCTGATCAACGGTTTTGTAATAGTCTATCAACGACAGTTTTGCTGTGCTGTTGTCCGGCTCTTGTTGTAACGCGTATGTATATTCGTCAAATGCTTCTTCTTCCTTGCCGTTCTGCAACAGCCAGTTGCCCATCATAACCCTGTAATTCATGTCATTGGGATGCTGCGTGCATAGGTCTTTCAACGCATTCAGTTCTTCTTCTTTGTTGCCTTGCAAAGAGTAAACTCTCATCTTTGCTAAGGCAGTCTGCTCACTGTTACCTTCTAATGCTTCCATGCGCTCAATGGTGTTCAGCATTTTGTCGTAATCTCTTTGCTGGGCGTATAGTTGGAGGAGTATATCGAGGATATCTGATCTGTCAGGACTGTTCTTATACAGTTTTTCGTATGCCATGCTCGCATCTTCCATATTGTTGGTTTCTATATATCCTGTGGCAAGGCGTTCCAAATAGGCGTTGTTGTCTGGATTGATGTCTGCTGCCTTCTTGATGTCTGCGAAAGCGGCTGAGTCGCCTTTCAGAATACCATCATAGAATGACAGCATGAAATATGTCTCGGCGGCGTTAGGGGCAATTTCTAAACAGTGCTGCAATAGGTCGTATGCGGAATCAAAATTGCCGCTTATCTGTTGCTTGACAGCCTCAAGATAGAAAAATTTGAAACGAAGACTGTCGTTATGACTGATTGCGGGTATGTTGAAAGACGAAACATTTTTTGTCGTCTTTGATATTTTTGCACTCTTACCCTGAACGCAATTTGAGAATAGCAATATTGCGAACAGCAAAGAAAATATATGTATATAGCGATTGTTCATCCTGTTAATAAAAACAAACAGCTTATTTCACACCGGTATGTCCGTAGCCTCCTGCTCCACGCTCTGTTTCATCAAGCTCCTCAACCTCGATGAAATGGGCTGTTTCGTGCTTTGTGATAATCATTTGGGCTATTCTCTCTCCATCGTTGACAACAAAATCTGTATCTGATAGGTTAACCAACAACACCATTACTTCTCCTCTGTAATCTGCATCTATCGTACCTGGTGTGTTCAGTACCGTTATCCCATGTTTCAGTGCCAATCCGCTCCTTGGACGTACCTGAGCCTCATAGCCTTCTGGCAGGGCAATGTATAGCCCTGTGGATATTAGCCTTCTCTCCATAGGATGTAGTGTTATAGGTTCATCGATGTTCGCTCGTAAATCCATACCCGCACTCTGTGGGGTGGCGTAGGCTGGCAACTGCTGGTGCCCTTTGTTGATTATCTTAACCGGTATCATTTCCTTGATTTTATCTTTGTCTTTCTTATGCGCTTTAAATCTTTCTC
>JAJQAR010000227.1 GCA_021203705.1 Prevotella sp.
GAATGAGATCACAGATGATGACGATTCTAAATTCGCTAAATTCAATGATTTGTTGAAACATGAATTATTCAAGAAAGAGCGCAATTCGGGACACAAACTCGTGGTGTTCTCCGAGTCGGTTGATACAGTGAATTATCTGTCACGGCGAATTAACCGCAAAGACGTGCTTGTGATCACATCTAACAACCGTGACAACCTGTTCAGGACGATAAGAGAGAATTTTGATGCCAATTATAATAACAAGTTGGACGATTACAACATTATCCTCACCACAGATGGGCTTGCGGAGGGTGTAAACCTGCACAGGGCGAATGTCATAGTAAACTATGATACTCCATGGAACAGTACACGTCTTATGCAGCGTATCGGGCGTGTGAACCGTATCGGCTCCTCAACAAAGCATATTTACAATTACGTGTTTTATCCCTCACGTGAGGGCAACAGGGAGATAAAACTCAATCAGATAGCACTCAGCAAAATACAGACATTCCATTCCACATTCGGAGAGGACAACCAGATTTATTCGCAGGATGAGATTGTGGAGCATGACCTCGGCAAACTCTTTGATGAAGGAGTAAAACGGCAGAAAGAGGAGCAAGATTTAGAGCTGCCTTATTATGAGGAATTGCGCTCCCTATATCATAATGACCGTAGGGAATACGACAGGATTGCCAAACTCTCACTTCGCAGTAGAACAGGGCGTGATACTAAAACTGTTGATGGCGTAACACTGTCCAACGATACACTTGTGTTCCTGAAAACCAACTTCCGCAAGATGTTTTTCTTGGTATCTGAAAATGCAGAGGAACTGTCGGT
Organism: Prevotella sp.; assembly: GCA_021203705.1. Classification (GTDB taxonomy): domain Bacteria; phylum Bacteroidota; class Bacteroidia; order Bacteroidales; family Bacteroidaceae; genus Prevotella. The sequence continues at coordinate 817 of JAJQAR010000227.1, forward strand.
TATCGATGCCCTGAAATATTTCAAGGCAGACAAAGACGAGCATCCTGAAAAACTTATTGAGCAGCATTATATTCATATACAAAAAGCATTGGAGAAATTCAACTCAATACAAGATACAGAAATTCAGACTCAGGAAACCGGAAATGCGGTAAAAACCTCAATGGGCGTGCAGGTCAGCATTGCAGTAAGTTTGCTTAAAACGTTCATTAGGGAGATTGACGATAAAGACACATACCTGAAAGTTGCCCAACTCAAATCTTTGGTTGAGCGAGGTGTGATTACATATATCGCAAAACGTCTGCAACACATTCAGAAAAAGTTGCGGAGTGCAGATCCCAAGACACATATCACGCATGATGAGGCTTTGGCTGAAATAATCGAAATGGCGCAAAAGTATGATTCTTACTATACATCAGAGGGTGAATTGCAGAATGAGCAGGAAACAAATGCAGAGATAATTCTTTCAGAATCTTTCACATAATAAAAACATACTATGGATTACAAGGAAATTATAGAATCGAAATATAACCGTGAAGCATGGCAACAACTGCTTTATGACATTTTCAAAAGTAAAGTGGAGTTTTGGAGAAATCCATTTGTTGTAGATGTCAATACTGCGTTGGCAAAAGAAGTGATAAATCTCGGCAAAATCACACTTTCAGATGGAGAACTTGTTGCCATTTATGAGGTGGAATTGTCAGATGAAGTGAATATAGAGCGAAACCGCCAGGGCATCCGTGATATGCTTGTTTCTGATTGGCGCAATGGATATGCCGGGGCTTTCATGTTCTGTTATCGAAAGAACGAAAGTGTATTAAGATTCTCATACGTCAGCGAGACATGGGGATTTAACAAACAGGGTGATTACGAGAGAATATCGACAGATACCAAACGTTACACTTATCTTCTTGGAGAGGGGCGTAGTTGCCGCACTGCAATAGAACAATTCGGCATATTGAAAAACAGTAAGCAGACGTTAAGTGATGTTACCGTCGCTTTCTCTGTGGAGACACTTACAAAGCAATTCTACAATGAACTGTTCGAATGGTATCAGTGGGTTATAGGACCTTCATCGAATGTCTCATTCCAGAAAAAAGGAATGGAAAAGGATAGTATCGAAACTAAGATTATCCGTATGATTACCCGCCTGATGTTTGTATGGTTCATCAAACAGAAAGGACTGATACCCAGTAAGATATTCGATATTGAATATTTGGATAAAATTCTGAAAGATTTTGATCCTTACAGTCAAACGGAAGGCAATTATTATCAGGCAATACTTCAAAACCTGTTCTTTGCGACGCTCAACCGTGCAATAGTAGATGAAAATGGCAACAAGCGTGAATTTGCGACAAACAAAGGGCAAGATGTCAAGACGTCATATCGCTATGCAGAACTGTTTAAAATCAGTGAGAAAGAAGTGATTGATTTGTTTGCGGATGTGCCATTTCTAAATGGAGGACTGTTTGAGTGCCTTGATAAGTCAATGACTATCGATGGGGTGGAGGCATACAAATATGATGGTTTCACCCGCAATGACAAGAAAGAAAATGGACATTATACACAAAGGGCAGTTGTGCCGAACAATCTTTTCTTTGATAAGGAAAAAGGTTTGATATCTATATTTAACCGTTATAACTTCACTATCGAGGAGAATACGCCCCAAGACCAGCAGGTGGCCCTTGACCCTGAATTGTTGGGCAAGGTATTTGAGAATTTGTTGGGTGCTTATAATCCTGAGACGAAAGAGACTGCACGTAACCAAAGCGGCTCTTTCTATACACCACGTGAGATTGTCAATTACATGGTTGACGAAAGTCTTATCGCTTATTTGGGTGATACGCCATTTGTCCGCTCCTTGTTTGGGCAAGATTTCTCATACGATGAAACAAAGATTAAAGAGTATTGGGATATCG
>JAJQAR010000140.1 GCA_021203705.1 Prevotella sp.
TACTCATGGAACGACATGGGCTGCGCAACGCTGCAGGCCTGCGCATTCGACCAGGAGCTCGCGTATGAGCTCGGCGTTCTCTGGGGCAATGACTCACTGTTTATCAACCTTCCTGTTCTCTGGGCACCCAGCCTTAACATCCACCGTACACCGTACAACGGACGTTCTGCAGAATATTATTCAGAGGATCCCATCCTTTCCGGATATTCCGCATCTGGAGTTGTAATGGGCGGACAGACCAAGGGCCTTGTCGGAACAGTAAAGCACTTCATCTCCAACGACCAGGAGTATTGCCGTTATGCACTCAGCATGTTCGCATCCGAGCAGCAGCTGCGTGAAGGCGAGCTCCGTGGATTCCAGATCACATTCGAGTACGGCAATGCAGTTGCACTCATGAACGCATACTCACGTATAGGATGCACTATTTCCAACGCAAGCGAAGGACTTATGACCGGAATCTTACGCGGCGAGTGGCAGTACAAAGGATATGCAGTAAGTGATTACGCTTCTTCCTGCTATGCATGGCCGTTTACCGAGTCCGTAAAGGCCGGCACAACCAACTTCGATATAAAGGAAATGTCATTCTGGAACACTACTTCAAAGGATCTTGCAAAGTCATATGCAGGAGACGCAACAATGCTGCAGGCCGTAAAGGATTCTGTACATGAAGCTCTCTGGGCATTCGCTCACAGCAACATGGTTAACTATATCGTGCCCGGCGCAAAGAACGTGTCCGTTATGAACTGGTGGCGTTCAACATATTATGCAATGGAGTATGTCGGCGGCATCGTTGCAGGCCTTTCACTCGTTGCATACGTACTCTCTGAAGTAGTACCCGGCAAGAAAGAACAGGAGGCTTAACCAATATGAAGAACTCTTTCTCTAAGAAATCATGGGCCTCATACGTAGCTCTGGTATGCGCAGTGTTTGCCATCATTGCAATGGCACTGAGCATCGTAAGCAATAACCTTGGCGGATCCGTGAAAGACGATTATCTTGTCAGCGGAATCGGCGGCGTCATAGCTATGGACATCATAGCATTCCTTCTTGTAGTCATCACATTCTTTGCAGACGGACTGTTTGAAGGCAAGCTCTTCTCCATCCTCGTTGACGTGCTTAAAATTGCCGCAGCAGCACTCCTTCTTGGCTCCCTTGCAATCATGGTTTCCACACGCGGCGACATGATGGGCTACATCTGGTTCTCAGATCTCGAGGGCAGTGATGTGGCAGCTTCTTCCCTTACCATGGCAGTTGTATCCTGGGTATTCTATGCTCTTGCCATCGTGGCAGACGCTGTATCCCTTGGCGCAACCGTATGCGTAAAGAAGGCATCCAAGACTGCTTAATAACCGTAAATGCCTGATAACGGCACAGTGACAGCATAATAACAGTATGCTGATTGCAAAATAACTGTCTGATGACTCATAAGACTTGCCATCTGTCGGGATGGCAAGTCAGCAGCCAGCAGCCAGCACTTTCAGTTAACCGTTACAGTCAGCCGTTTCAGTCAACACTTACACTCAGCAGTCATAACAATGACAATCTAACAATGACAGTCTGTTATCAGCAATAACAGTCTGCAGAGCATTGCCATTGAACCATAAAGCACAATACAGCAGTGCAGAGCCTTACTGCAGGCTTCGCCAGTCATTAAGCACTGTCAGACCGCTATTCCCACTGCTTCCGTGATACGTCGGATTTATCCCAATCCAATCTGATCCGATTTGCGTATCACAAAAATATGCCATACAGCCGGGCACAATTAAAGGCAGTATGGCATACCGGAAAGCAGCATAAATACCAGACTATTCCCCGGCCGGGCATGCGCCAGGCCCGGCTTAAGGGGAACGGTATTTAAGGCCGCATTCCCATGATGCCTGTATGTGTCTGACAGACATCTTTTCGCTGGAATGTCTATATGTTTGAAAAATGATAAATTCGCCATAACGTCAGGGCGGATATGCACGCAGAACGCTGCATATCCGCCCTTGTTTTATGCGGTTTACTCAGATGCCATGCCAGTGCAGCCAAACCATAGGATATAACACAGGATTAATGCATCCACTGCACAGAATGTAACACAGCATTCACAAAAGACATTATCATCCATTCACAACAGCTGTTCCTGCTGATATCCGCGTATCCCTCAATGCACTTTCCGTACACCGTGCAGCGAACATCCTGCTTATCTCTTTCTAAAAAAAGACGGAGTATGCAGTCTGTTTTCCTGCACGTCTCCGTCCTCTGATTGAATCTTTTAAGCAACTTAAAAGTTTAAGTACCCGTTTTGTATTTGGATTTGCATTTAGTTTTACATTTAAATTTGTGTCTCATTTACTGTCCGGTTGTCAGCTGAGCGTACACCTGGCCGGGTCCACTTCGATGACCTGCTTGTACTGATCTGCTATGTATGCCTGCGTATACCTGCGTATATCTGCTTTGCTGTACGTGTACCTGTTATATTTACGTATTTATCCTTTCGTTTGCTTCCGTATACTTTCGTTTACTCATATTGCCGCACGGACATACATGTCCATGCATAGACTTACGCGTGCCGCCATATGCGATGACTGTTGCCGCTGTGTTCACTTCAATCAGTTATCTGTCTGCTTCCTCATCCGGACAATGTGCAACCGCATCTGCAGCATCATCTGGATCTGAATCTGAATCTGCATCTGTGTCAGTATCAGTGTCAGGATCAGTATCTGTATCTGTATTGCTGATGCCTGTCT
>JAJQAR010000326.1 GCA_021203705.1 Prevotella sp.
GCTGAAATTATATGCATGTATAAATTAAAGCATAATTATATTAAGATAATTTAATATTCAAAATGCATATTTTGATAAAAAATATGAAATTTACCGGAAATATTCATAATTTATGAAATCTGTAAAATACGACAAATAAGCGGATATTGTACAGCCAGTTGGATAAAATGCAATGATAAACAAAAGATTTGCAATTTAATTTCTGTATGGATGGTGATATGATGTATAACAAATACAGGCGGAAAGTCTGGTATTTTGCAAAAAAATTTAAGACCGGGAAATTTTTTTCCTACGGAAAAAAAGGCGTAACGCTTCGCGTTCCGCCTGTATCACCTATTTGTTTACCTGTAATTTGCCCGTTAATCTGCCGTGGTTTTGGAAGTGTAAAGTAGGATCCGCTGTACAGCGGAGATGAAACAGAAGGCACCGACAGGAGATGGCAGATGCTGTGTGTGCACGCGGCACAGATGAAAGCAAGTCAGTGCAGACGAGAGTGCATGGAATGCAGGCAGGGCAATGACTGTCAACACTGTTGTCCTGGAAACATATGCCGGATTTAAGGTTTAAGACAAATAGGAGATAAGCTTAATATAAAGAGGCAAGCCAAAGGCATTCTGCCGCCTGCAAAAGGCGGCAGAGGTGTGTGAGACTTGCCGGATTATGAGCCCCGCAGGAAAATGTGATTTCCTGCGGGGTTTTTTCGTTTGTAAATGGCCAGGCTTATGACTTTTCTGATGTGACTTCAGTTTTATAGTTTCAGTTTTATGACTTCTGTGGTCTGACTTCTGTGGTCTGACTCTTCATGATGTTATCTATTCTGATGCTTATGCTGATTCATCTGTCCGTCTAATCCATGAAATCTGTTTAATCCGTGTTATCCGTCTGTATTTTTCTCACCATGTATTTGGAGCGGCGGCTCTCGTTTGTGCGTTCTTTTTGTTCGTTCTATATAATTTCAATTTTTAGTATTGGTGCGGCTGGTGATGTCCAGATCTTCGGCGGCACCGTGCATAGTCTAAATGTCTGTAGTTGTTAGAGAGATTGAGAGCTTCCGCTTTGGATAAGAAATATAAGGAATAGGGGGATAACATGTTAAAGCATAAAATACTTTGGCTTGTTCTCACAATCGTGTTTGCAGTCCTCATGATCATCTGCTTTGTGGCCAATCCCATAATTTTTGGCTTGGGTTATGATACTGCAATCAACAACTTCACGGGTGCCGTAACATCCAAGAAGGTTAACAACAGTGATGACGGATCTGAACCTCCTGATTACTACACCAGTGACTGGGAAGATTCAGAAGCTCTCCAGGCACATGAGGATGAAGTTTGTCAGAACCTTGAGGCAGAGGGCGCAGCTCTCCTTAAGAATGAGAATAACGCACTTCCTCTTTCAAGCGGCGCAAATGTGTCACTGTTCAGCATCTCCTCATATGACTTCATGTATGGCGGCACTGGATCCGGAGAAGTTGATACATCCACAGCAACAACATTGAGTGATGCACTGACAGCTGAAGGTTTCAATGTCAATTCCACACTCAGAAAGAAGTATAAGACTTTAAGCTCCACCTATGCAAGAGTGACAGCAGATGCAACAGGCGGCTATTCGAAAGATTATTCCGTCAACGAGGCACCGGTCAGCGAGCTGTCATCTGCAGAGAGCTCATACTCTGATTATGGCGATGCTGCGATCGTAACACTTGCCCGTTCCGGCGGCGAAGGCGCAGATCTTCCGTATGGCACATCAGATCAGGCTGGCAACGGAAATACCACCGACCTTACAGAAGGAGACTATCTTCGTCTCACATCTGATGAGGTAGGACTTCTTAACTATCTCAAGACTTACAAGACAAACGGAACATTCAAGAAAATAATTGTTCTTCTCAACTCATCAAACTCACTCCAGCTTGACTTCCTTGAGGACTATGGCATTGATGCGGTTCTCTGGGTAGGCGATGTTGGACAGACAGGTATCACCTCCGTTGCAAAGATTCTTTCAGGAGAAATCAATCCTTCCGGACGTATTGTAGATACATTCCTTAAGGACAACCATTCATCTCCTGCAATGCAGAACTTTGGTGTGTTTGAGTATTCCAACACATCTGCTCTTAACCTTGATACAGCACAGAACAACCAGGATGCCGGAATCACAAAGCTCAACTCAAGGTACGTCGTATACGAAGAAGGTATCTATGTAGGATACAAGTATTACGAGACCCGTTATGAGGATTATGTCATGGGTACCGCAAATGTAGGTGATTATAATTATTCCGCAGACGTGGCTTATCCTTTCGGATCAGGTCTTTCATACACAACCAGCACTGCATCCGGCACATGGGACTACAGTGATTTCACAATGACAGACAATACAGAGGATGACACATTTGATATCTCTGTAAAAGTCACAAACAACACAGGTGTTGCCGGAAAGCACACTGTACAGATTTACATGCAGTCTCCGTACACCACGTATGACATCAACAACAAAGTAGAGAAGGCATCCGTAGAGCTCGTTGGATTTGACAAGACAGCAAAGCTTGCAAACGGCGAATCCGAGATCGTAAATATCAGCGTTGCAAAGTCCGAGATGGCTTCATACGATTCCAATGGTGCAAAGACATACATCGTAGATCCCGGCACATATTATTTCACAGCAGGCAGAGATTCCCATGATGCAATCAATAACATCCTTGCAAAGAAAGCATCAGATGCTAGCACAACATACAGCAAG
>JAJQAR010000174.1 GCA_021203705.1 Prevotella sp.
GTGTTCTGGTCTGCCGCTGGCACGAAAGTGCGAGAGGAAAGTCCGGGCAGCGCAGGACATTCCACTTCCGAAAGTAGAAGCTGTTGGTGACAGCAGGAGATGCAGAAGAAAATAACCGCCGTGAGGTATTGCGGAAGGGTGAGAAGGAGGTGTAAGAGACCCCCAGTCGGCAGGTGACTGTCGGGCTGTGCTATCTGGGAGCTGCAAGTTCATGTAAACCATCGTCTGAGGGCTGTCCGTCCGATATAAGATAACGATGGAGGGTAGAATGCTAAAGTTGTGGGGTGACTCACAAATTAGATAAATGGCAGGCGCCACAGTTTTCGAGAGGAAGCTGTGGGACAGGACCCGGCTTATAGGAGCACTGTTTCTTTTTTGTATATGTCCTATATCTAAAATATGAAAAAGCTGATAAATAGGATTATCGAGTTCATAACGGTTGATATCTGGCGCATAACGCGTCAGAATGTGTCGCCGTTGAAGTATTTTCTGTATGGCATTATAAAGAAGGTGTATTTAGCCGTTGAGTATGCGACGACGAAGAGGATGGTGAACACGGCATCAGCGTTGACCTATTCTACGTTGCTTGCCATAGTGCCGATTTTCGCGGTTGTGTTTGCGATAGCGCGAGGGTTCGGTTACAACAAATATATCGAGTCGTGGTTCAGGGAGGCATTTGCGAGTCAGCCACAGGCAGCGGAGATAATAATAGGGTTTGTGAACTCGTATTTGGTACACACAAAGAGGGGATTGTTTCTTGGAATAGGACTTTTGTTCATGTTGTGGACTGTTATAATGCTTATCAACAATATAGAACATTCGTTCAACTATATCTGGCAGGTGAAGAAGCCGAGGAGCATATTCAGGACGGTGACGGACTATTTGGCGATGTTCTTACTTGCACCTATTATTATAGTTATATCTTCTGGACTTTCTATTTTCATGGCGGGAATTGCGGGGCAGATGGAGGAATACATAATACTCTCTCCGCTAATCCGCTTTATGATGGACTTGATGCCGTTTATCCTGATGTCGACGGTGTTCATAATATTTTATGTGTTCATGCCGAACACGAAAGTGAAGGTGAGCTGTGCCATAGTGCCAGGGATATTGGCGGGTGTGGCGATGCAGGGTCTGCAACTGTTCTACATCCACTCGCAGATATGGGTGAGCAGTTACAACGCCATCTACGGTTCGTTTGCCGCCTTGCCATTGTTCATGCTGTGGATACAGATATCGTGGATAATATGCCTGTTCGGAGCTGAGCTGTGCTATACAAATCAAAATCTTGAGGAGTTTGCATTCAAGGCGCAGACGGAGGATCTGAGTCATCGTTACCATATAATGTTGAGTGTGGTACTTGCCAGTTGTATATGCAAACGTTTTGACAAGGGAGGGAAGCCGTACACGGCATTGGAACTGAAGTTGGAGACGGGAATACCTATACGCATTACCAACGACCTGTTGTATGAATTGACGAAAGTGAATATCATCACGGAAATATCCACCGATGACAAGGGCGAGGAGCGGCGTTATCAGCCGGCAGAGTCGTTGTCACTGCTCAACGTGGGCACGCTGGTTGACAGGTTGGAGTCGGAGGGCAAGTGGACGATGAATTTTGACATGCACACCCTCGACACGCCAAACTGGAAAAAGATAATGAAACTAAGGAAAGAGTTTCTGAATGGACAGAGAGAAGTGCTGCTTAAAGACCTTTGAAAATCTCCGATTTTCAAAGGTCTTTAAGCAAAATTGAGAATTGAGAATTAGGTGAAAAAGGTGCGTTGCAAAATAAAAAAATTTTGTTATTCTTCGGGTTTACCGTCGGGCATTGAGTTGATTTCACCTATTTCGTCTTCATCGAACCAAGTGGAGAGCTTGGCTTTGGCGTTTGCCTTAATTTCCTCTGATACGTTGCCATACACCTTATTTAATACGTAGAGCAGAACGGCGAGGTCGTCGCCAAGTCCTACGATTGGTATTGCATCGGGAATGACGTCGAGTGGACTTATCAAATATCCCAAAGCTCCTATGATAATTGCCTTATCTTTTACTGACACCTTGTCGTTTTGGAGGGTGTAATAAAGGATAAGAGCGGTATAAACTAATTTTGCGCCGGCGCGCTTTGCAATTCTCGAAATTGTCTCAATAAACCCACTGTTAGTGAATTTATTTGAATGACATGAAATCAGGTAAATTCATATTGTATATTTTTATTGGGTTCAGAGTGCAAAGATACAAAGAATTTTTGAAAATACAAAAAATGCCCTTCAAATAGGAGGCCCACACTTAACCCTCTCACTCCTTAAGGGACTTTGCCTAACGGGGTATGGGGAGTGAAGAATGAAGAATGAAGAGTGAAGAGTTGCCTAACGGGGTATGGGGAGTGAAGAGTGAAGAATGAAGAGTGAAGAGTTGCCTAACGGGGTATGGGGAGTGAAGAGTGAAGAATGAAGAGTGAAGAGTTGCCTAACGGGGTATGGGGAAATGAAAAATTAAAAATGAAAATTACGCTGGTGGCGTGAAGTTAACCCAGTTGATTTTTTCTCGCCTCAGCAGAGTTCAAGCGAGCTTGCTCTGCATTCGGCTTACGAAAAAATTATCTCATGCTCAACATAGCTCGAACAAGTTCGGTTCTGCTCTCGCTTAATCGGAAAATTCGCTTAATCGCAACTTTGAAGAAAGCAAGATTGGTTGGAAGTTATTTGGATGGGGAG
>JAJQAR010000343.1 GCA_021203705.1 Prevotella sp.
TCCAAGTTGTGCTCGATGATGATGAATGTGTGACCATGGGCAACGAGAGTGTCAAAGGAGTGCAGGAGGGTCTTGATGTCGTGGAAGTGCAGGCCCGTGGTGGGTTCGTCGAAGATGAATATGGTGGGCTCCTGCTTCTCCAACCCTAAGTAGTACGCCAGCTTCACACGCTGGTTCTCTCCGCCAGAGAGCGTGGAGGAGGGCTGGCCCAGCTTTATATACCCAAGGCCCACGTCCTGCAATGGCTTTAGGCGCTCCACTATCTTTGCCTGCTTGTGCTTGGTGAAGAATTCTATGGCCTGGTTGACAGTCATGTTAAGCACGTCGTTCACATCCATGCCCTGGAACTTCACCTCTAAGAGACTGCTCTTGAAGCGCTTGCCGTGGCACGACTCGCCCTCCAACACGAGGTCTGCCATGAACTGCATCTCTACGGTTATCGTCCCCTCTCCCTTGCATTCCTCGCACCTGCCCCCCTCGGTGTTGAAGCTGAAGTACCCCGCGGTGTAGCCCATCTGCTTGGCGAGAGGTTGGGAGGCATAGAGTTTCCTTATCTCGTCCCATGCCTTAACGTATGTGACGGGGTTGGAGCGTGTGCTCTTGCCAATGGGGTTCTGGTCTACGAACTCCACCGCCTCCACCTCGTTCAGGTCGCCCTCAAGGGACAGGAACTCTCCGGGGTGGTCCGCCACTTCGTCGAGATGGCGCTTCATAGCGAGGTAGAACACGTCGTGCACCAGACTGCTCTTGCCGCTGCCACTTACACCTGTCACACAGGTGATGACGTTAAGTGGGAACCTCACGTCTATGCCACGCAGGTTGTTGGCGCGCGCCCCTTTAACCTCTATGTAGTTGTTCCATGGGCGGCGGCTCTTGGGTACGGGTATGGTGTCACGCCCAGTCAGGTACATGAGCGTGTGGGAGCGCCTTATCTCCTCCTCGCTCACCTCCGTGGGGTTGGGGACGCCCTGGTATATGACCTCTCCGCCTAAGCGCCCCGCGTCGGGCCCTATGTCTATTATCCAGTCAGCCGCCCTTATGATCTCCTCGTCGTGCTCCACCACAATCACCGTATTCCCCATGTCGCGCAACTGCTTTAGTACATCTATCAGGCGCTTGGTGTCACGGCTGTGAAGGCCAATGCTGGGCTCATCCAATATATATAGGCTACCCACCAGGCTGCTGCCTAAGGAGGTGGCAAGGTTAATGCGCTGGCTCTCTCCGCCCGAGAGGCTATTGGACAGGCGGTTGAGGGTAAGGTATCCAAGCCCAACGTCCATAATGAATTGTAGGCGGTTGTTTATCTCCGTAAGTATGCGCTTGGCTATACGGTTCTCGTCCTCGCTGAGCCTTAGATTGTCGAACCACTTCTTGAGCTCTTTGATGGGGAGGTCCACCAAGTCGGTGATGCTGCGCCCACACACCTTTACGTAGTTGGCCTCAGGCCTTAGCCTGGTGCCGTGGCATTTGGGACAGATGGTCTTCCCCCTGTAGCGCGCAAGCATCACGCGGTTCTGTATCTTATACTGCCCCTGCCTCAACATCTCGAAGAACGCGTCAATGCACACCATGCCCCATTCCTTCTCCTCGGGCTTTAACTCCCGCTGCTTAGCCGGCACGTAGGAGGGGATGGTGCCGTGCCAGAGCCAGTCCTTCTCCTTCTGCGAGAGCAGGTAGTAGGGCTTGTGTATGGGGAAGCCGCGGTCGGCGTTCAGGTGGATGAACCATGTCTTCCATTCGCTCATCTTCTCCCCACGCCAGCACATGACAGCGCCCTCGTATACCGATAGTGCGGAGTTGGGCACCACGAGATGTTCGTCGATGCCGATTATTCGCCCGAATCCCTCGCATTCAGGGCAGGCGCCGATGGGGGAGTTAAAGGCGAACAGGTTCTCCGTGGGCTCTTCGAACTGTATGCCGTCGGCCTCGAAGCGTGTGCTGAAGTGGTATAGGATGCCTGATGGGTAGAAGCGTAGCATCATCTCGCCGCCACCCTCATAGAAGGCTGTCTCGGCAGAGTCGGTAAGGCGTGCTATGTTGTCTTTGGTGTCGCTCGCCTGCATACGGTCTATTATAAGGTACACCTCGTCACCCTCATGTTCCTGGTAGTCCTCAATTCGTACTGTCTGACCGTTCACTTCCAGTCGTGCGAAGCCCTGCTCCATGAGCATACTTAGCTTGGTGGTCGGTCGGCATAGGACGGCAAACCTTGTCCCTTCTCCATAGCCAAGCATTGTTCGTACCACATCTTCAGTGGTGTTCTTACGTACTTCGACTCCGCTCACGGGACTAAACGTGTGCCCAACCTTGGCAAAGAGCAGCCGCAGATAATCGTATATCTCTGTGCTGGTGCCTACCGTGCTGCGCGGATTGCGGCTCGATACCTTCTGCTCTATGGCTATAGCTGGCGGTATGCCCTTTATGTAATCGCACTCTGGCTTGCACATGCGCCCGAGGAACTGCCTGGCGTATGCGCTAAGGCTCTCCACATAGCGCCTCTGTCCCTCAGCGTAAAGGGTATCGAATGCAAGACTGCTCTTCCCACTCCCACTTAAACCGGTGACAACCACCAATCTGTTAAGCGGTATCCTTAGGTCTATGTTCTTCAGGTTGTTTACTCTGGCGCCTTTTATCTCTATATAGTCTGTCATCGCTTTCTGCTTATATATATAATATAATGTATACCATCCGAGCCTGCAAATTTACCCATTTTC
>JAJQAR010000005.1 GCA_021203705.1 Prevotella sp.
TCCTTGCAAATTCCCGTTAATGGATGATTTGTCTCCTTGCGTTGCAGATAAGGATCACATGTCTGGAACACGCCCAATATTTTTTCCACATCGGTTGGTTTAACTCTTATCTGTCGTGCCAATTGCTTTACTTCTGGTGTGTCGACAACCATTGTTATTGGCGTAAGTCGGAAATAAAGGTCGAGTATCATTATCAGCATTATCGGGCGGAAAGTAGGGTAGGAAGGTATAGGACGGAAATCCTTCTCAAAGGATTCCTGTACCTCAACGCCATCATAAAAGCCGCCAGAAGAGTTGAAGCCAGTCATTCTTTTGAGCAGTCGTATTCCTTTGGTCAACAGTTTCGGGTTTTTGCCATACTGTTCCCACAACCGTTTTAAGCGTGGTGTGTCTAACTGTCGCAGGTGGAACATCAAACGATATAGGTCTTGTGGGGGTATGTGCAATTCCAGACTGAGGTCAACCAGCCCACGTGAATACAAGGGTTTCACGCCAACAGGCTTGCGCAGGTACAGTCGCATGAGCAACAGCCAATAATCGTCAGACCAAAGAGGATGTTTTGTCATAAGTTAGATAAGGTTGATAAGTGATTGCAAATCTAATAATTTTTTTCGAAATAGTAAAGTAATCTTTTATTGTTTTCTACCGAAGTCGGCGGGAATTTCGCCCCATTTGCGGGTGTCCCACTGTTCTATGGGGACACGGAAGGAGTGGGTGCGCAACCAATTTTCGGCTCTTTTGATAACCTGATGTAATGGGGCGGTCTTGTCGTTAAGTTCGAGTTTAGTCTTGCATTGCATTTTTCTAATCCAAGTAATGGCGGTGTAACTGTCGCTGTAAATTGTCTTTTTAATGTCAGCCCTTTCCAGCAAGGCGAGGGCATGGACGATTGCGAGAAACTCCCCGATATTGTTAGTGCCGAAGACAGGACCGTAATGAAACACGACAGCACCAGTAGCAAGGTCTATTCCACGATATTCCATTTTTCCTGGGTTGCCACTGCACGCCGCATCCACAGCCCAGGCGTCTGCCGTTACCTCCAGCGGCAACGGCAGCACTGTATCATGTCTATAATCAGGAGGGTTCTCCATATCATATTACATTCTTTCCGGCATTTCTATCCCCAACAGTCGCATACCATTTTTGAGTATTTTTGCGACATTGGAAGCCAATACGAGGCGAAGATCTTTCTCGTCGGACGTATCTGCGCCAAGAATGCTGTAATCGTTGTAGAACTGGTTGAACTCTTTTGTCAGTTCGTAACAGTAGTTTGCTATGCCGCTCGGACTGTAATCCTTGCCAGCCTGTGCGACAGCAGCACTGTATTCATTCATTTTCTGGATTAATTCAACCTCCTTACCATTTACGGCAATGTCCTCTTTCAATGAGTTGGGTATTGCGATGCCCTGAGCGGCAGCCTTACGCATGATACTACGGATACGGGCATAGGTGTATTGTATGAACGGTCCTGTGTTGCCGTTGAAGTCGATACTCTCCTCCGGGTTGAACAGCATATTCTTGCGGGCATCCACTTTCAGGATGAAATACTTCAACGCACCCATTCCTACAATTCGTGCAATCTCGTTGCGCTCCTCGTCGGTCATGTCGTTGAATTTAGCCAACTCCTCACTCGTCTTTCGAGCATCAGCTATCATCTCCTCGATGAGATCATCAGCATCAACCACAGTACCCTCACGACTTTTCATTTTTCCGTTAGGCAGTTCCACCATTCCGTAAGAGAAATGCACAAGTTCCTTGCCCCACTTGAAGCCGAGACGGTCGAGCAATATTGAAAGAACCTGGAAATGATAGTTCTGTTCATTGCCGACAACATAAATCATCTTGTCGATAGGATAGTCGTTGAAACGCATTTCCGCCGTTCCGATGTCCTGTGTCATATATACAGACGTGCCGTCGGAGCGCAACAGTAATTTTTGGTCAAGACCATCAGCAGAGAGGTCAGCCCAAACACTGTTGTCATCCTTTCTGAAGAACAGTCCTTTTTCTAACCCTTCCTCTACCTTTGCCTTGCCTTTGAGGTAAGTTTGTGACTCATAGTATATCTTATCGAAAGCCACCCCCAATGCCTTGTAAGTCTGGTCGAAACCCGCATATACCCAAGAGTTCATCGTCTCCCAAAGACTGCGCACTTCATTGTCGTTCTGTTCCCATTTCACGAGCATGGCGTGAGCCTCCTTAATCAAAGGCGCTTCTTCCTTAGCTTTTTTCTCTGCTTCCTCGTCTTTCATTCCTGCGGCGATATATTCCTCTGTGAGGGCTTTCACCTCCTCACGATAATGCTGGTCGAAAGCCACGTAGTAATCACCAATCAGGTGGTCGCCTTTCTTGCCGCTTGTCTCAGGAGTTTCTCCGTTGCCCCATTTCAACCAAGCCAGCATCGACTTGCAGATATGTATTCCCCTGTCGTTCACGATGTTAGTCTTAATCACCTTGTTGCCGTTAGCCTCCATAATGCAAGCCAAAGACCAGCCGAGCAGGTTGTTGCGCACATGACCGAGGTGGAGAGGCTTGTTGGTGTTGGGGGATGAGTACTCAATCATCACCAAGGGAGAGTTTTCAGTAGCTTTCTTCTCACCGAATTTCTGGTTAGCATTGATGTCGTTGAGCAACAGTAACCAAGAGGCAGTAGCAATGTTGAGATTTAGGAAACCTTTCACCACGTTGAACGAAGCCACATGGCAGTTGTT
>JAJQAR010000120.1 GCA_021203705.1 Prevotella sp.
ATCGTATTCTCGAAAAGAACAACAAGGCGGAAATAGAGTTGTCTAAGATGTTTGAGCAAAACAAGTCAAAACTCGATGCGCAGTTCATTCTTCCAAGCACATATTATGCTTACAGAAACGCAGATGAGTTCGTGAATTATTATCCTTTCGTTCCCTATCAATTCCAGTTGATTATGAAGGTGCTTGACTCGTTTGTAAAAATGGGTTATGTAGATACGCAAGTAAAGGGTAACGAGCGTTCGTTGCTCAACATCACTTTCTCTATAGCAAAGGAAACAGCAGATTGGGAGACGGGGCAGTTTATTCCATTTGACCGCTTTTACGGTGCGATGTTTCAAGGCTCAATGAAACACCTCGGACAGCGTGCCTTCGAGAATGCCCGTCTTGCTTTGGAACTGTTGAATAATGACTATGAAAAGCAGGCTTTCTATAGGCGTGTTGTGTATGTGCTGTTTATGATTTGCAACCTCTCAGAAGTTGACAAACAGACATTCTCCGCCACTATCGACAACATCGTAACATTGTTGATGGAAAAAGTTGACGAGAACAAGGCTGTAATGAAAGATAAAGTTTCAAATGCTTTGGGTTTCCTTGAGGATAAGTCAGTTATCCACAAGGTAAAGAAAGACAACGGCACTGAGATATATGAGTTCTATACACAAGAGGAATCACAAGTAGCCCAACTCATCATAAACACACAGGTTGACAGTAACACTTATTCAGAGGAGTTATATAGGATAATATCAACCTATTTCGATTTCAGCAACAAGAAAACTTACGCAACCCGAGACTTCAAGGTTGGCTTTTTTGTTGACAGTCGCTCATGGTCCTCTAACAATGCGGATATCATTGTTGATTTTCTCACAAATGTGATAACCGACTCACCTGACCAGTTTGCATTCAACAATCAAAGAAACCACCTTGTTTTCTTCCTCTATCCCAAGTTTTCTGAAAACAAGCAATTGCGTGGCAAATTTCTCCATTATTGCCAAGTTGTGATATTCTCAAAAACACCAGCCATCAGTGTGGAGCGGCAGAAAATAACGAGAGTGTTCCAAGATGAGGCAAGGAAAGTATTAGAAAGGGATATAAAACCGGCATTGCAGGGAATACTCGACACCTGCCCTATAATATCAGGTCAAAGTGTTCTTACTGCTTCTGAGATTGGTTCGGCAAAAGGAAAAGAGCGTTACGTGAGATCTCTTGACTGTCATTTAGGCAAACTATACGAATCGGCTCAATTGGTTGCAAACAGTGAGACACCGAAAAGTGCCAATGAATTGAGAGATAAAATTTTGCGCCCTGCCGAAAATACTCTTATGGAAACTCCTCTTAGCAAGGCAGAGGAGAAGATGAAAGATTATTTGGACAGGCAAATGCATGATGTTACTGTCTATGATATAGTGAAACAATTTGAAAAACCGCCATACGGCTGGAGTGAAATAGCAACCATCTATACTCTCAATGAACTTGTCCGCCGCAATCTCTATGCTTACAACTACAACAATAATCCAAATGTCAGTCGTGAGGAAGTGGCACGCAATATAGTACGTGAGAGCAGCAGGTTCACAGTGGAAAAGGCAAAGGCTATCCCACAATCGGTAATTAACAGTTTCATAGATGCGTGGAAATATATCTTCAACGTGATGAGTATTACCAACAGCAATGATCCTAATGAGCTTTACAAGAACTGCAAAGACTCTGAAAAGAGTGCGCTGAACAAGTCGAAAAAAGAATATAGCGAACTATCAAGAAAGTTAAGTTCTTGCCCTTGCGTAACAGAAATCAATAAGGCTGTCGATTTACTCGAAGAATGGTCGGCTATCCGCAGTCAGGTGGAGTTTTTCACAACCATAACTGCTGCGAAAGACACCGCAAAAACCTTGTTCGATAGTTGCAAGGATATAGCTTCGTTTGCCAATGACCAATATGACAAATATAGTGAGATTATCAAATTCATTGATGATAACAGGGATAATTTTGATTTCCTGCCTGACAACTTTAAGATTGTTGCCGATGAACTAAAAGCCATTCAGACAGATATGCTGCCTTGGGATAAATTGCCCAAATACTTCAAATATATGCGCACTTTAAAAGGATTGTTGCAAGAACGCAGAAAAGAACTTGAGGATCAAATAAAGAAAAAATATGAAGAAGTTTTTGATGAAGTGGAGAGTTATGCGAGAGAGAGCGGTGTTTCTACTGATATAATCCCTGACCGTAACACGAAGATAGAATCTATCTGCGCAACCAATAACCTGTATGCTCTGAAAAATAACCTCGATACGTCAAATTTTCGTAGGGAGCAGTATAAAAATATCAATGATGCTATAAACGAAGCTAATAAACAGAAACATGATGAACAAACTCAAGACGGAGGTGACGGAATAGGAACAAACCCAGCACCTTCCCCTAAACCCCGCATTCGTGAGACTATCAATATCACAACGCATACTTTTATGCCGCTAAGGACTGAGGCTGACGTTGACGAATACATTCAAAAAATTAAGGCTGAGATTATGAACCATCTCACTGGCAACAATGAAATAGTTATCATTTAAACTCAAATTCATGGAAACTGCTAAAATAAAGAGATTTGCAACGGAGGCACGCAAAGTTCTGATGCAGGGTGTGGCGCAACGCCTGATGGCATTGGGGTTTAGTGATGATGGCTCTGCTAAGGAAAGTCCTGAATTGCTTGAGGGT
>JAJQAR010000225.1 GCA_021203705.1 Prevotella sp.
ATATTAGCTTATGAGCAATTTTATCAACGAGTTCAAGAATTTTGCGATTAAAGGAAACGCGATTGATATGGCTGTCGGTGACATCATTGGCGGTGCCTTGGGCAAAATTGTTTCTTCGATAGTCAACGACATCATCATGCCGCCTATCGGATGGCTTATCGGAGGTGTTAACTTCACCGACCTTAAAATCAATCTCCCCGTAGAGCACATTGGAGATGTAGAATTGGAACCGACAACCATTAATTATGGTAATTTTATCCAGACGGCATTCGATTTCATCATCATCGCTTTTTGTGTTTTCCTTATCGTTAAAGGGATCAACAAATTAACGAAGAAAAAGGAAGAACAGGCAACGCCGCCGGCACCTCCTGCACCACCAGAGCCTTCTAAAGAGGAAGTTCTGTTGACAGAGATCCGTGACCTGTTAAAGGAACAGAAGAAATAATAATGTTGATTTTATAAAACAATAACCGTAGGGCAAAACGCCTTACGGTTATTATTTTGTGTTTATTTTTCCGAATTTACGGCATAGGGTGCAAGCCCTCCCAGCGCACATTCCAAGTGCCGTCGTGAGGGAAGCCAGGGTTGTTTTCCGTACAACCGTCCCAGCCGGCACACATCAAGGCAATGGCTGTAAGCAGTCCACCGTTGCCTGGCAGGTAGATACGCAGGCGGCCATCCTGATAATTATGACCGTTAACCAAATAAGTATTGGTACGCTTATCCATGAGCAATGCCCCGACAGCCTTATCAGGCTCACCCAAGCGTGCAGCGTTCATTGCCGTCATAGGATAGTCCCAGCCCCAGGTCTCATCCCAGTTCCAGTTGTCCCAAATCCATGCCAAAGTATTGCTCATGTGGTCAGCCCTAATCAGATTGTTCATCGGGAGTATTCCCACTGAACCGAGAACTGCCATGTGGTCTGATGTAAAACGGATGTCAGTATACGTGTCTGTCGCCGTCTCTGCAGCCAAATAGAGATGGTCATCGTTGTATGCCAAAGGCGAGAGTTTATCAATGAGCACGTCCCATTGCGGGTTGCGTTGCAGTCCACGACGCTCACGCCACTGTTGTGCCACTTGCATGGCAAAATGCCAATATGAGAGTTCGAATGGCGGATTTACTGTTTCGGCTGCACGCAAAGTCTCCTGCGCCGGGATTGCACCTTTCAACACATAACGCCCATTTATAGAGTCGTAAGTAGCGAAGGAATACATAAATTCAGCCGTTTTCTCAACCAAGTCGCCGTATTTATCAAGGATACTCTTGTCATTTGGGGCATCACGATAAAGAAGTTCTGCTAAATATATCAAATGTGGCTGTTGCCAAATAAGGAAACTACCCACACTTGAAGGTGCCTCCGTACCCGAAGGGTCAGTCATTTTCATCCACCTTATTCCATCAAAACCTTGACGCTGTGCTATTTCCCGAGCCACAGGCTCAACTGAATGATACCAGCCAAGTGTGCGGTCGAGCATTTCAGGATGATTCCATAGGGCAAAATGTGCCTGATGCCACCAAATCATCTCCAAATGGAACTTGCCGAACCACGAATTGTAGGTCAGACCCGTCTCCTGTGGAGGGGTACTGCCGGCACATTGGATAGCCAACAAATACTGGCTCAACACGACACGGCGTTCCAATTCTTTGGCACGAGAGTCGGTACAGTCGGAAAAGTCTACTGCTGCTCCGTTTGTCCAATAAGCATTCCAATATTCTCCTGCCGCCTTTGCCGTTTCCTCAACACTGCTGTCAGTTGTTTGCTTGTTATCTGGAGTAAAAGTACAGGTAAACGCAAACTTGTCATTCTGCGGAGTAAGTACAAAATAGTTAGCACTCTTTTCTGCCAGTTTGGCATCGCCTTCCCAACGGATTGTAACGTAATAAGTTGTAGCATCGAGAGTTCTTTGTAGGACAGCGTACTGTTTATCCTGACTGACTATTGTTGTGGAGTGCTTATCATTAGCGTTCCAGTTGCACGCATCGTCACTATGTCCACCGGTAGGATAGGGGAAGCGGAAACAGATACCAGTATGGGCTTTTGACTCAACCTCAGCAGCCACCATGTCGTATTGAGGGTGGCACCATGTCTTGACAGTATAACTGTTGCTGTTGTATGAAAAACTGCTGTTTATCTCGCCGTTCCACATATCCAATTCCTGTTGGATGTCAGTAATCTGATTAGGCGTTGCATTCTCACCGAGTTCAAATCCAATTATACCTAAGTGCAGGCGGTGTGGATTTGCACGATACCAATCAGATGCATCCTTAGCGCGCCCTGGTTCCTTGATTTGTGTAGAATAGAGCTCTTTATGCCCATGACCGAAATCGTATTCTTTCAACGACTCTTCCGGTGTCAGGTTCTGCGGATTATCGAAACTGTGCCAGCCCCATTGACTTTGAGTGCCAAGAGGAACGCCCAACTTATATGTATCGGGAAATGTCTGCAAGCCTGTTGCATCCACTGTGAAGGCAAACTCACCATTGCCAACAGATACGGATGAGAGCGAATCGATTGCTGTTATGTGTGGGTTATTTCGGCTTACGAGTGCAAAACGGTCGATTTTACTTTCTTGAGCGTAGATGAAACCGACATTGCAGCAAGTTGCCAATAATACCAAACATATAAAAAACCTATTCTTCCTAATCAAAGTTTCTCTTGACGAAGTAATTATTTCTTTACTACAATTTTGTCGTACTGGTC
>JAJQAR010000221.1 GCA_021203705.1 Prevotella sp.
ATATACCTACTTGTACAAAGAGAAATCCGCCGACAGGGGATTGGCAGACTATTGTATGATGATGCAGAAGTCGAGTGGCAACAAATATATCGCCATAGTACTTTTGATTATCCTGTTCATAACGATAATAATCGTGTATTATTTCTCATATTACAGGCATGTGCTGTTTTTCCGTTTCTGTCTGGAAAGGGTGGACAATATAAATAAGATATTGTTATCAGAGACCGACAGTGAGCAGAAGTTGGAAGCTATTGCAACTGTTGACACACACAAATATCCCGAAACATTGAAAAACATTATAATTAAGATACAAAATGCATTGCGACGTTCGATAGATTTAAGAAATACACAGCACTTGAATATAGAACTTGCTGAAGATGAATTGAGCAGGATGCGTTACGAGGACGAGAAATATTATGTCTGCAACAACGTTATAGACAACTGTTTGAGTACCTTGAAGCATGAAACGATGTATTACCCATCGAGGATTAAACAATTAGTTGAAAATCCAGATAATAACATCCATGCAATCAGTGAGGTAGCAACATATTACAAGGAGCTGTACAGCATATTAAGTCAGCAGGCGCAAGGCCAGACAGAGACAGTAGCCTTTGAATGTAAGACATTGTCGTTGAAAGAGAATTTAGGCATCGATGGATACGTGATAGGCGACAAGGTATTACTGATATATCTGTTTGAAATTCTGAAAAAGCAATGTGGAATAACACGTAACGACATTACCGTTGCACGGAAAGACAATAAATATATTACATTCAACGTTGTTAGTCGAAATATGCAGTTGACTGTGGAGCAGTGCCAGAACCTCTTTATACCAACAGTTGAAAATATACCGTTCTTGATTTGTCGTCAGATAGTGAGAGAAATTGGTGAACTATCCAATCTCCATGCATGTGGAATTACCGCAGGAACTGCTGAAAGTGGAGAAACAGAACTATATATTATTCTGCCAGGTAGAATTACAGATTAAAGTTCTAATAGAATATAAGTATAATATAAGAATGAAAAACAAAAAGATATGGATAAGTTTAAAGTTATCATAGTGGAAGACGTACCATTAGAATTGAAGGGTACGGAAGGAATATTCAAGAGTGACATACCAGAAGCAGAGATTATCGGAACAGCGGAAAATGAGGTGTCCTATTGGAGGTTGTTGAAGCAACAGTTGCCTGATTTGGTATTGCTTGACTTAGGACTTGGTGGTTCAACGATGGTAGGAGTAGAGATATGCCGCCAGACGAAGGAGCTGCACCCCAAAGTAAAAGTACTTATCTTCACAGGAGAGATTTTGAACGAGAAGTTATGGGTAGATGCCTTGGATGCCGGTTGTGACGGCATAATATTAAAGAGTGGAGAGCTATTGACGCGCGGGGACATTGCCAGTGTCATGGACGGAAAGAAACTTGTGTTCAACCAGCCGATATTGGAGAAGATAATAAAGCGTTTCAAGAGGAGTGTGAACAGTCAGATAATGCGCCAGGAAGCCCTTGTGAATTACGAGATTGACGAATACGACGAGCGTTTTTTGCGCCATTTGGCATTGGGCTATACTAAGGAGCAGATAACAGGATTGCGAGGAATGCCTTTTGGGGTAAAGAGTTTGGAGAAGCGTCAGAACGAGTTGGTGCGCAAGTTGTTTGCCGATGGTAATGGTGGTATAAGCGTTAATGCTACACGACTTGTTACGAAAGCCATAGAGTTGCATATCATAGATGCCGACAATTTAGTTCCTGATGATAACTGATGTCAGTTAATAATAACAAATATAAGGAAATACACCTTATTATATATTATGCACGTAAGAAAGAAAGTATATGGTTATGTCGCAGCCGTTTTGCTGATAATGCAGGTCGCATTGATACTCTGTTCATGGATTATCAATGCGATATCCCCGTCGTTGCCTGTCAGGTCGATATTGAGCAGTGAGGGCATTAGATGGTTTTGTGGCAGTTTTATAGAGAACATGCTTACCTCATTGTTGGCATGGTTATTATTGCTTTCCATTGTGTGGGGAACATTCAAAGGCAGTGGATTACGTGGCATATTATATACATTATGCAAGGGTGAACGGTTGTTGTCCTATCGTCAGCGCCATGCCCTTCTGACAGTGTTAGGCGAGATAGTAGTATTTGGAGTGATAGTGTTTTTGTTGACTTTCGTGCCTCATGCCATACTATTAGGAGTTACGGGCAGTCTGTTTCCGAGTACATTTATCAATGGGCTGATACCGATGCTTGCTTTTATCATTGTTGTGATATCAATAACATACGGTATTATAAATGGAGAGTATGTAGATATTGAAGGAATATTCAGGGATATTTGTGACGGTGTATGTTTTTTTGTGCCTATCATAATAGTATATCTCTTTGCCGTCCAGTTGTATTCGTCCATGTTATTCGTATTCTTTTAAAAAGACATATCGATATTTGAATTATGGAATTGATAGGATCACTTTCAGATTGGGGAATACTGTTTTTCACGGCACTGCTGATAGGGATGTCAAAGAGTGGCATACAAGGAATCACCCTGTTGGCAGTTCCGTTGATGGCAATGACATTCGGGGCAAAGCCATCAACAGGAATAATTTTGCCTATACTCTGTTTCGCCGACCTTATGGCAGTGTTGTATTACCGAAGGATAGCAGAGTGGAGATACGTATTGAAGCTGTTGCCAACAGCAATAG
>JAJQAR010000159.1 GCA_021203705.1 Prevotella sp.
ATAATTATAGGGATTTACAAACACTTCATCCGGAACCTGTTTTTTATCATAATAATCCCTGTAATAGGAATATATATCCAAGCCTTTCAGGACTTTTATAATGGGCATATATTCTCCAAGTGTTTCAATCTGTTCGGACTCAAAGTATGAATATTCTGATTTATCGCTGTAAGAAAACCCGGCTACACTGTTCATGTAGGTCATATATGAATCCGATGTTATAATTGCTGTCTGCTCACCGCACGCATATGCTTTTTTTAGTTCAGCACCTAGTGAATCTGCTGTATCCACTGCGACTGAAAAACCGACAATTGCTAAAAAACATACTGCCAGAATCAATGTTATAGCAAGTCTGACTGTTTTATGTTTAAAACCAGCCGCACCCATTGAGATACATCTGGTCCATAAGAGGCCTCCCTTCCCTTTATGGCGTGAGGAAGCATTCGACGCGGCAAAGCCTCCTGACTCATTCACGGAAGTATTTTCAGTTGCTGCATAACTAACATCTGATGCAACAGCGTTATCTGCTGATGTACCTGTAATGTCTTCTGCCGTTCCCGCTGCGTCATCTGAAGTGTCTTCTGCCGTTGCTCTCGCTGCGTCATATGCAGTGTTTTCTGCCATTGTATTTACTTCGTCATCTGTTGCTGAGTCTGACACAGACGAAATTGTTGTAACTGGATTATCAGATACAGGTTCTACAACGCTTACCGCTTCCGTATTAGAGTACGGTGCAGCAGACAGAAACTTATCTTCAACGACTTTACCGTCTGCGAGATGGATTATCCTGTCTGCGTACTTCTCTGCATTCTCCTCATCGTGAGAGACAACGATTATGAGTTTGTCCCGTGACAGCTTTTTTAGCAGCTCATACAGCTGTGTCCCTGTAGTGCTGTCCAAGGCCCCGGTAGGTTCATCCGCAAGAATTATATCCGGATTTTTTATCAGAGCACGAGCTATAGCTGTACGCTGTTTCTGACCGCCTGAAAGCTCTGATATCTTCCTGTCATACAAAGTTGCGTCATTAAGATCCGTCAGCTCCACACGGTGCAGAATTTCATCCACTTTTTCCCTTGCTGCTCTGTATCCCTGAAGTTCAACAGCGAGAGAGACGTTTTTCCCGACTGTATAATTGCCAAGCAGATTGTATTCCTGAAAAACAAATCCAACATGATAGTTACGGTATATATCAAGGTCTTTCTTTTTACAATCCTTAAAAGAAACACCATTTACAACCATTTCGCCATCCGTAGGTGTATCAATACCGCCTATAATATTCAGCAGAGTTGTCTTGCCGCAGCCGCTTTTGCCTACAATAAACACCAGCCCGTGTTCATCAAACTCAAGCGAAACACCATCCAATGCTTTTGTATCATCTTTACTGCCGGCATATTTTTTTGATATATCTGTAAGCCTGATCATTTGCACACCTGCCGTTTAAAGAATATTTAACAGCCTCATGTTTCAATAGAATCATCCTAAGTAGTAATGATATTTTTAAACTCACTCATTCTCAGTGTGTTGTTGTTAAGTTCATTGCAATATGTTACTGAACGACCTGTATCAGTTTCTACACTGAAGGCGGCTGTGGTGGCAAACACATTTGTACTTATTAAAACTGTAGTATAACTGCTGGCTTTTAATGTAACTGTTTCAATATCTTTCAGTGAACTTGTCCAGTTTTTTGCATCGCTTTCAAACGCAAGTTTGGCATTGTATTCCAATGTTACGGAACTGCTTGACATGTTATATACCTCAATTTGCCACTGACCATCTGTTTTCCCTAAAAGAATACAGTCGACGCAGTCAGATATACTTACAAAATATGTTTTTGATGTTTTTATCAAATCAAATGGCATACAATATCCATACTCATTAACCGCACACAGATCCAATCCAGTTGAATAATAGCTTGCATATACTAATTCAGAACAGTACCATTCCGCAGAATCTTCACTGGTATTACATCTGCTTGTAAGAGGATAGTCATATGGTTTACCCAGTTGCTTATAAGCAAATTCCAATGCTCCCTCTGCAATCTTACTGAATGTTGTTGTCCTTAAAATAACTGCACCATACTGAACCATACGATTATCGTCTAAATAGCCAAAACTGACACCTGTGCTTACTGCCTCTATTGTTTCTATGAAAGTAAAGGTTGACTTATCGCTGTCGTAACCCTTTTTATCCAAATCGTAAACCAGCGCAGCATGTCCGACATCAAGTAAAACCGTATTGGTTTCTAATAATGTCTCCCTCCATAATACCTGACAGATCAAATATTCCTGTAGAAGGCATCTCTCTGAAATAATCGTTCGGAATTATGTCAGGCTCATTGGTAGGAGACGCATCAAACTTGAGTATATAGTCTGCAACGGATGATGACGATGAAGACGCCAGGGTAGAAATCTGACTGTCCCTCACATACTCCGACACATCAATATAGCCATATGCCTCATCAACAAGAAAATCCGTATATTCCTGTATATCCATATCGAACATATAATATCCGTCACAGAATTCATCAAACGAGTAAGGTATTTCTATATTGCCCTCATTCATTCTTTCCTCTGCCTGATTATAATATGCCCTGAAAACATCCTTATATGATATTACCGTTTCTGCATTGTCCGGATATACTCCTGACATCTCATCATCAACACATACAGATGACTCGTTAATTGAGTCATTGACAGAAT
>JAJQAR010000316.1 GCA_021203705.1 Prevotella sp.
ATGTTACGCATTACAGTCCTTATACATATAAGTTGGCAGAGGGATTGAAAGGCGGAATAATTACAAATGTTGACAGTAAGACGGGAGAACTCAATATAGAGTGGGAGTATAATGCAGGTGATTATGTTCCTGCCGGCAGTGCGATATTGATAAGAGGCAGTCAGGGAGAGATTGGAACGAAATACCCTGGCGAAACAGAGAATTATACGGATTATTTGACTACGGATAATGGTTATGTCTATCAAAATTATCAAGATAAAGAAGGGCGAAACAGTTTGATGTATGGCACGGTAAGTCCGTACTATAATGAGACCGAAGAATATTCCCAAAATGGATCTGTTGATGTGCCTTTGGATAGAGATAACTCTTCCAAGTACTTGTATTATAAGTTGTCGTATATCAAAAATGATTACGGTGTCAAAGAGCTCGGTTGCTACTGGGGAGCAGAAAAAGGCGCAGCCTTTACTATTAATAATGGAACTAGCTATGTTACCGGCACTAAGTTGGCATGGCTGGCATTAGATAATAGCGGTAGTTCCCCTGTCAAGGCATTCTATCCGCTTGATGTAAATGCAACAGGAATTGAAAACATTGAAGCCGCATACCCGAATGGCGAACTGCAAGGTTTAGGCAGTGGCAATGATGCTATCTACAACCTGCAGGGCATGAAAGTAAAGGAAATAACAAAGAAAGGGATATATATTGTAAATGGGAAGAAGATAGTGTGTCAGTAATAAAAATAATTTCTGTTTGCTCTAAAAAATTTGCGTTTAAAGGTTATGTTGTCACGGAAAAGGCGTATATTTGCATAGAGATTAATCGTGATATATTTGCTTTACAACGATTAGTGTACGGTAGAAAGTAATGATTTCTGCCGTATTTATACATGTGACATGAAAATACACTTTAAATAAAGTTTGAGAGATGACACCGACATTATTATTATTGGCTGCCGGGATGGGAAGTCGTTACGGCGGTTTGAAGCAGCTTGACGGATTAGGCCCAAATGGAGAGACGATAATGGACTATTCCATATACGATGCCATAAAAGCAGGGTTCGGCAAGATAGTGTTTGTTATTAGGAAGGATTTTGAACAGGAGTTCAAAGACAAGATCCTCAGCAAGTATGAGGGGCACATCCCATTGGAGTTGTGCTTCCAGAGTTTGGATTCCTTGCCAGAGGGTTTTACCTGTCCAGAGGGGCGTGTAAAGCCATGGGGCACAAATCATGCCGTGATGATGGCGAAAGACGCCATTAGGGAGCCGTTCTGTGTAATCAACTGTGATGACTTCTACAACAGAGACGCATACATGGTAATAGGAAAGTTTCTTTCAGAGTTGCCGGAAGGCAGTAAAAACTGTTATGCCATGGTAGGTTTCCGTGTAGGCAATACTTTGTCGGAGAATGGAACAGTGGCACGAGGTATCTGTTCAAAGGATGCAGAAGAGAACCTGACGACGGTAGTAGAGCGCACGGAGATAATGCGTGTTGATGGAAAAGTATGCTACAAGGACGAGAAGGGCGAGTGGGTAGCTGTTGAGGACAACACGCCGGTATCGATGAACATGTGGGGGTTCACGCCCGACTATTTCGAGCACAGTGAGGAATATTTTAAAGGCTTCCTTTCAGACCCTGCAAACATGACAAACCTGAAGGCAGAGTTTTTCATCCCATTGATGGTCAATAAGTTGATAAATGAGGGTACAGCTACTGTGAAGGTGCTTGACACCACGAGCAAGTGGTTTGGCGTAACCTATTCAGCCGACCGTCAGGGTGTAGTTGACAAGATACAAAGTCTTGTGGATGAAGGCATTTATCCTGCAAGATTATTCTAAACATAAAAAGCAAGCATTACCGCTTAACATTATTTATATGTGAGGCGGGAATGCTTGTAGTTATAAAATCACCTATCGTAAATGGATATAAACTTACTTACAGAAGCGGAGGCAAATCGCCTACGTGAAATTATCAATACATCAGATAAAATAATTCTTTGCTGTCACCGCAGTCCTGATGGAGATGCATTAGGTTCCATGCTTGGACTGTCAGACTATCTAAAAAAAATTGGAAAGATGCCCGTATGTATCATTCCAGATGCGTATCCCGATTTTTTACAGTGGCTACCAGGTACGGAGCGCGTTGTAAGGTATGACAAATACAAGAACCTCTCCAATGAACAGTTGGCAGGGGCGGATTTGTTGTTCTGTCTTGATTTCAACACCGTGTCACGCACGGCAGATATGGCAGACGCAATAACAACGTCGCCGGCGAAGAAGGTGATGATAGACCACCATCTTGATCCCGACATGGATACGGTGATGTGCATATCACACCCGGAGGCATGCAGTACCTCCGAATTGGTATTCCGACTGATATGGCAACTTGACGGATTGGAGGCACTGACGAAGAAAGGAGCAGCCTGTCTTTATTGCGGGATGATGACCGACACAGGCGGTTTTACATATAACTCCACAAATCCTGTGATTTATTTCATTATCAGTCAGTTGTTGACAAAGCAGATTAACAAGGACAAGATATACCGCAATGTCTATAACAATTACAGAGAGAGTAGGATGCGGTTGTTGGGACACGTCTTATACAACAAGTTGGTGGTGCTTACCGAGCGCAGGGCGACATATTTCACCCTTACGAGGTCAGATTTGAAATCATTCAATTATATCAAGGGAGATGCAGAAG
>JAJQAR010000075.1 GCA_021203705.1 Prevotella sp.
ATATATTACTATAGAATATCACCAATTTTAATAAACCCAAAGGGCAGCTTTCGCACGATGAAAGCTGCCCTTTATTACAAATGTAAGAAAAAAGCCCTTAAACAAAAATATGTTTTCATTATAGCTCTTTGTTTATTGATATAAATTTCGTAAATTTGTAGCTCAATAATGTGGTTTTTATGGCGTTAGTAATAGTTTCGATATTATTAATCGGATACGTCCTTATTGCCACAGGCTATCTGACCAAAGTTAACCGGGCTGCCGTCGCTATGTTTGTAGGGACAGTAGGTTGGGTGCTATACATCTGTTATGGTACAGACTTCGTGATGAGCCAACATCCACGAGAATACATGGAGTACCTTTCAGGTGCGCTTCCGTCAAGTATCGTGGTAAAACAATTCATAGCGCAGAACATCTTCCTGAAATACGTCGGCAAAGGAGCAGAAATAGTTTTTTTCCTCCTTGCGACAATGACAATCGTAGAGATATTGAGCAATAACGGTTGTTTCGATTTCATAACAGGTTGGGTAAGAACGCGCAACAGTCGCAGGATGCTATGGATGATGGCACTCATAACGTTTGTCATTTCAGCGAACTTGGACAACCTTACCACTACTACTATGATGCTCATCATAATGCACAAGATATTGCCAAACCGCCGCCAGCGGATTATATATGGCTGCACGATAATATTGGCGGCGAACTGTGGCGGGGCATTAACCGTAATCGGAGACCCTATCGGTCTGGTATTATGGAACAATGGAGCGGTAGAGGCATCCAATTTCTCCGCTTCGATGGCTATACCATGTCTTGTGGCTTGCGGAATACCTATTTTATGGTTAGGTCGTTCCCTGCCTGAACATATTGACATACAGAGTACTGTGATGCCATACAGGGGCGACAACACCAACCTGAATATATGGCAACGCTTCATGATGCTTATCGTGGGAATAGGAGGACTTTGGTTTATCCCTACATTCCACAACATCACAAAACTGAGTCCATTCCTCGGAGCATTGTGCGTATTATCGATATTGTGGATAGTGAACGAGATATTCAACAGGAATTTGATGAATGCCGACCAGATGGCCCAACGCCAAATACCGCATGTATTGCAGTACGGTGTAATCCAACTGATGTTGTTTGTCATGGGCATAATATTAGCAATGGGAGTGGTGCGAGAGACGGGGATGATTTCATACGTTACGCAGGCATATACAAATCAGATACACAACATCTGTCTTATCGGGATAATAACCGGTTGTATCAGTAGCGTACTTGATACCTTCGCCACTTTTATGAGCGTGTTCTCCCTTTACCCATTGGTTGACATCAGTCAGGTAGCATCACTCTCACATCCTGAATATATGGCATCGTTCACCACCAACGGGCTGTTCTGGAAGATAATAGCTTACAGTTCGGCAATGGGTGGAAATATCCTGTTATTAGGTTCAATCAGTGGACTTGCGCTTATGAAGATGGAGCGTATCCACGTGTGGTGGTATTTCAAAAACGTAGGTATCGTGGCGATGTTGTCATGGCTGTTAGGACTATTGTTGATGTGGTTTATGAATTAGTATTATTAATCATTATAAAAACTGTAATTATGGCTAAGGTTAAGACTATTGGAATTATGACATCAGGAGGAGATGCTCCTGGTATGAATGCCGCTATCCGTGCCGTGACACGTGCGGGTATATGCAAGGGCTTTAAGATTAAGGGTATCTTCCGTGGTTACGACGGTTTGATTAATAACGAGGTTACTGATTTCACGACAGAGAATGTCAGTGGTATCATAATGTCGGGAGGAACGATTTTGAAAACCGCTCGCAGCATGGAATTCATGACACCAGAAGGGCGTAAGAAGGCTTACGACAATTTGGTAAAGAACAAGATCGATGTACTTGTAGTTATCGGAGGTAACGGTTCTCTAACAGGTGCGATGACATTGGCTCAGGAGCATGATGTATGGTGCATAGGACTTCCCGGAACGGTGGACAACGATTTGTACGGCACAGATTCTACGATCGGTTACGACACCACATTGAACACAATCGTAGAGTGTGTTGACCGTATCCGAGACACAGCATCCAGTCATGAGCGAATTTTCTTCATTGAGGTTATGGGACGTGATGCCGGTTTCTTAGCACAGAACAGTGCCATTGCTTCAGGAGCAGAGGCAGCAATTATCCCAGAGGATTCAACTGACGTTGACCAGTTGGCAAACTTCATGCAGCGTGGTATCCGTAAGAGTAAGAAAAGTTGTATTGTAATCGTGTCGGAAAGTCCGAAATGCGGCGCACTCTATTATGCCGACCGTGTAAAGAAGGAGTTCACCGATTTCGACGTGCGTGTATCCATTCTCGGTCACCTGCAACGTGGAGGCAGGCCATCGGCACACGACCGTATCCTTGCGAGCCGTACAGGTGTTGGAGCGATAGACGCAATTTTGCAGGGTCAGCGCAACGTAATGGTAGGAGTACGCAACAATGAAGTTGTGTATGTTCCATTAGTTGAAGCAATACGTTCAGATAAGCCGTTTGACAAGAAACTTATCACGGTTTTGGAGGAGTTAAGTATTTAATTATCATAAAAGATATGTTAAATAACTTTAATCAAATGGTGAATTAATGTAAATAAAGATTTAAAACGTCAATATTTTTTGACAATTGTTTTTTATTTAGAAA
>JAJQAR010000283.1 GCA_021203705.1 Prevotella sp.
TCGGACACTCACTATACCATTGATTGTTAAGTAAATCGACATATAACGTTTCCTTACGCCTGTTGGTTACACGCAACAAACCATTAGACAATAAAGAGGCACATTTACAGTCGTCTAATCTTATTTATTCTGACGTGTTGCTGTTAACCACTCCCAGCCGCATATTCTGATATCTAACGAGGGCGAAACAGCCCATGATTTCAAGCACTTTGTTAAAGCAGGCGATAGAGACGATTTTGTTGCCACGCCTTAATCCCCAAAGACGTGATTCTGTGTCCTCAAAGGCTTTCAAAGGAAGATTGTCAACATCAGTTTGTTGTGCACCATTAGCCTTCAACTCATAAAGAAGTCGGTCGTGTGTCATCACAACCTGCAAGTCGTTATCATCATTATTTTGAATGTTTCGTGATATAGTCGAATTTCCATTATGAGATTTTAGAACAGATGCTTTGCCAACGGCACGCCCCATGAACATTGCGTTCCAATCCCACGAGCGAGTGGGTAAACCAAAAGAGCGGCAAAGCCCCACATTGTCAATTATTATGCAAGCATCCTTTCCATTTGACAAGCGCAAACCACGCCCCACCTGTTGAAGATATTTTGCAAGCGAGAGGGTAGGGCGGGCAAGTTGGATGAACTCCACATTGGGGCAATCAAAGCCCTCGCTGAAAACATCCACGTTCACCATTACCTGTATTGCGCCCATTTTGAAATCTCCCACTAATTTCTTTCGCACGGCAGTCGGCGTTTTGCTGTCTATTGTAACGGCATTTATTCCATGTGATTTGAAGAAAAACGCAATGCTGCGGGCGTGGTCAATGGTGATAGCATACACGATACCCTTCTTATTTGGAGCGAATTGCATAACAGACTGGTACAATCTTTCGATACTCGGTTGTTGGTTAAGTACCTCATTCATTTCTTTGAGTTGGTAATCACCGTCAGCACCCCGTTTCTGTAAATTGTTTATCAGCATTTGGTCATGACTATTGGGAGAGATGGAGACATAGTCGAAAGCAGCTAACTGCCCTCTGCGGATAAACTCCGCAATGCCCCATGAAGAGATCAGGATGTCGAAAAGATCCGTGAATCCATGCCCGTTGAGGCGGCACGGCGTAGCAGTCATTCCCAACTTCCTTGCGTTAGGGAAATGCACCCACAATTCCTTGTAAGTTTGCGCCAACGAGTGGTGCGCTTCGTCGATGACAATAAGTCCAGGTTGACAACTTTTCTGTTTGTCCCAATTACGGGAT
This sequence comes from Prevotella sp., assembly GCA_021203705.1. Taxonomy (GTDB): domain Bacteria; phylum Bacteroidota; class Bacteroidia; order Bacteroidales; family Bacteroidaceae; genus Prevotella. The sequence goes on from JAJQAR010000283.1 coordinate 1,254, forward strand.
AGCCATTGAATGGAGAACACTTTGAGATGGTCGTTTTTGAGCATCTCGCCATATTTACGGTAATGCCTTTCAAGTGTTTCCTCGATTTGTGCCACAAGTTCCCTACGGTGCGCCACAATCCACACCACACCGTTACGGGTTTCAGTCATGAAATCCTTGACAACAGCTGCAAGCAGATGTGTCTTGCCCGTACCTGTCGGCATCTGGCACATCACGGATAGGCACGATCCGAAAGCCTCGTAAATGCGAGCTTTCATCTCTTTTTGGTAGTCAAAGAGCGAGTAAGACATGGGAAAATAGAAGATTTTCGCAAAGTGTGCGAAAAGTAAGATAATAACAATACTATTATTTGTGTCCCTATAATTTTTCAAGATAAAAATCTTGTAATCTACGAGCCTCACTAAAGGAGTCGAAACCAGCTTGTTTAACCTCTACAGCATAACTCCTACGGCAAGGCAGATTATCATTTGTTTTCTCAATTATTTTGTCAGCCCAAAGACTTGGAGATTCATCCAATCCGATATAATTGGCGAGTTTAGATGCAGAAGTTTCTTCTGTAATGTTTTTTGAGAAGAAAATAGGAAGACCCGCACATTGAGCTTCAATGCCAACAACAGGCATTCCCTCATACAGACTTGGTAGCAAGAAAGCATCGAATGCATTGTAGAATTGCTTGATGTCATCCCTATGGCCCAAATCTATAACCTTGTCTGTTATTCCATTTTGATTAATTTGCTCATGCATATCATGTTCCAACTCACCGAATCCAATCATCACTAATATAGCATTATCTTGCTTTTTGGTAATCTCATTGAATATATCAATTAAGAAAAGAGGATTCTTTTGAGGAACATATCTGGCAATGAACCCATATACGACTTTGTCGTTCCAACCATATTTTGTTCTTGTCTGTTTCCTTAGTTCTGAGTCAAATGCATTGTCATCAGCATTTATTACAGTTTTGAAAATGCTGATTTTACCCTTTTCATAGCATTTCTTTCCAAATTGCCATATACCGCAATCTATTGAATTAGCCATATAATAGTTAGCAAAACAATGAGAAAAAGGTCTTAATGCATATTTTATCAATGTTTTCTTTTCATTTTTGTCACCCTTGGAAATGCTTTCCGAAATTCTAACCTTAACACCGGCAAGCCGCCCCATGAATAGAGGGAAGATATTCAGCGTGTTGTCAAAGGCATGCATCACCTCATAACGATTTGACTTTAGAATCTTGTAAGTCTGTTTTAAATGAGGAATTATATTTTTATATGGAGCAACCTTATAAACCTTTCCACCCAAAGAATTTATTTCATTTTCTGGAATACCATTGGAATCAGAATCACAAATGAAATCAAACTGCACCTTTGTGCGGTCGATATGGCGGTAATATTCCATAATGAGATTACGCTTACCCCCAGTATGTAAAAC
>JAJQAR010000248.1 GCA_021203705.1 Prevotella sp.
TGTGCTGAATTCGGAAGGGTTTTTCATAGGGCGCAGTGTGCGAAAACTGACGTTGTTGTGTCAATGTTGTTCTTGGACTTAGCTACGGCGTTGCTTGATTTATTACTTGACATAAACAAAGTTTAGTGATTAAAGCTCCGGACATTTTATTTTTTTCGCGTTCAGATTGAGATGTATTGCGGGAATTCTTTGTGTCGCTGGACTCCGGCTTGGTTCGGAGATCAAGCATTTTTTTAGAGAGGAATGCACGCGACTGCGTCTGTTGTCGTTAGGATAATGCAGAATTGGCAGCTTGAAAAAAAGTTGTTGACGCGCGGGATATTTGTTGTACAGTCGTATGAAAACTTCTCGCTTATAGAGGAAAGTTCGTTCTTTGACAGTGGTACGAATAAATAGCGGGCCGTGTAACGGTTCGACAGGGATTTTCCCGTATAGTATATTTTCTATTTTCCACGTCGCAGTTTTATCAACTTGCGGCGAGAGAAGTATGTGCAGGTTGGGTACGATCTCGATCGGGTTTACTGCCGGTTGCGAGTACACCATCAAAAAGGTAAAGTTATATTCACCTTAAGTATATTACACCAGAAAGACTGCGTATAATGTGGTCTCTGGATTCAAGTTCAAAAATTTCAACAAAAGGAAAAGAATGCAAAATAATGATAAAATAAGTTTAATTACCGTTGCTGCTGTTGCTGCGGGTATAATTTACTTGTTTGTTTTAGGGTGCGATCCAAAACGCAAAAATCCGAAAACGGACAGAGATAATGACGTGATAGATATTTAGTGTGGTGTTTTTCTTGAAAAAGGGAAAAACACCGATAATATGAAAAAATAGCCAATGGGTGTGCTTGCATACTCGTTGGGCTCTGATTTGGCTGAATTAAGTGCCTTATAATGCGATCTTCAGTGTGATTTCACACTGAGGATCTATATCAATCTTACAAAAGTTAAAAAGAATCAAATAAAAAAATTAAAAACTATGATTAATTTCATAAAAATAGTCATTAAATGGACTACGAATCCGAAGAACTTGTACAAGGCCATTACGATTATATCGACGGTCTGTTCAATTCTCGGTTTCATAATCAAAAGCAAACATCCTGAAGTGAATCAGATCGTAAAAACGACCTTGAAGAAATGTGAGGATGAGCAGAAGAAACGGAAAAGAAAATGGATGTAGCAACCTGAAAACATCTTGGGGTTTTATCAAAACTTTTCAGGACGCTCCCAGGAGAAACTATGGGCGTTTTTTTGGGGGGCAAATCGCGATTCTGGCTGACGAAAACTACGTATAGCTATGGTGTATAATGAAATACGAGTTAGATATTCTCAGAAGGGTGGAGATCCTTTCATCCAACTGGGATCAGATCTAAGGATATGGGTTCGAAGGCTTGCTGAGCTTAACCTGATTTCTGATAGAGGAGGAGTTTCATTTCCTCTTATTGGAGTGAGGTTGATAGAGCAAGAAAGCCGACGTGACCCGTCAGTTATAGTGAGACGCTTCGAATCACAACTCGGCGTTAACACTGCTATTATGATGATGGAAGCCGGTGTTAGAGGCGGAGTTAAATATGAAATTGTGGACGGCACTGCTAACATTGTTACTGAGTGTCCCTACAAGTTCAGGGCGGGAGACCGAGAATATGGTTGTAATTTAATTAGCTACGTCAATACAGTTACATACAAGATAACGCCCTGGGGAAAGTATGCAAGATCTCCTCGAACGATTAAAGTGGATGAATTCGGGCAAGAACATCCCGTTCCAGTCAGGGGGCAGGATTAGTGAGCCGCTGAAAAGAATCTCTATTTCCGCAAATTATCCTTAGCGGAAATTGAAAACCGCCACAAAATCGACGATCAAAACCTGCTTTTTCTCTTTCCGTTATGCCTACGGATCTGGGTTGGGGCCCGCGAGAATCGCGAAGTTATGACTGACCGCTATCTGTTAAGGGGTAAAGAGAAGTTGTTGCCTATTCTATCTGCCATTTTACTGCTTCGCCTATGAATCCGGCAATAATACTTAAATCTCTTTGGAAGGGTGTTGTTAAGGTTAGTCCTCAGGTCAAAAAGGTTGCGAGCGCACTTGTTGCTGTTTTGCTTGCGGCAAACGAGGGGAAGAAATTAATAGGGAAGAAGAAGAAGAAATAAGTCTTACTTATAGTTCTTCAAAGTCACTTTTGTCTTTCGTGATATTCCTAAGCAGCGCGAGGGGAAAATCTCCGCCGCTTTAGTTCTGTTATTACGCCAGTAAGACGCATAGTGTCGCATTGGATACCGCCCAGACCTTTCATTGGGGCAAAGTCTTTGATGAAGGCAAACAGGTGAAAATGCAGAGGAAGACCTTCTAAAAATATGGGGAAACTCATAATAAAAACCTGATGGCGTGCACATGTATGTTCATACATGCTGTATGTGTATATGCATGTGTAAAAATATTCGTATAATAATACGCTTGTCAAAATAGATTTTACGGACACAATCCCAGATGCAACATGTCAAAAAGAAGTCCAGACAAAATGCGATTGGATAACTATTTGAGCCCGCCACGCTCCAACGCGCCGGAAATGCAGGTAATATGCGTTGCGAACCAGAAAGGCGGCGTTGGCAAGAGCACCACGGCGGCAGCGCTCGCGGTAGGCTTGCGACTGCGCAACTACAAAACGCTTGCGGTGGACTTAGACCC
>JAJQAR010000178.1 GCA_021203705.1 Prevotella sp.
ATTTTAACATTCAATACAAGATAATATCCAAATAATTCCTACCTTTGCCATGGGTTAATGCTTGTACATAGCAAAACAAAAGTAATTAATCCTTGGGAGACGGCGGTCTCCCTTCTTTTTTGCATAACGAATAATTCCTGCAAGCAGAAAACAAATTTGGGTTGGTGTTGCACTTCTATAATGAATGTACCAACTTATTTATGAATAAAAAAGGGCTGAACCCCTAATATGAGTTCAGCCCTTTTGATGTTCTTTAGCCATAACGAATGCTAAATATTCCTATACACCCCCATGACTTGCTCTGCAATCTTATCCCAATTGTATGGGGACATGTCATAATTGATACGCTGCAAGGGGCGAGAGACAATTTGGGAAAGACGGGATGACAATTCATTTATGTTGCCGCAATGGAAATAACAGTCAGGAGATAAGCCGATTTCAAGATTGGCAGGGATGTCACTGACTACAACAGGCAAGTTGTAACTCATGGCTTCAAGTAGAGCAATAGGTAATCCTTCGTGACTTGACGGCAAACAATAAACACAAGCATGAGTGAGCAAAGAATGTAACTTTTTGCCTTTCACGAAACCTGTCAGAATAACCCCTTGCTCATGAGCCTGACGTTTCAAAGACAACGAATAATCATCCTCAAAATCAGTATCACCAGCCAACACAAGTTTCATGTCATTGCCGATTATACCATGATGCTTAAGTTGTGCGTATGCTTCCACAAGATGATGCAGATTCTTTTCTGGAACAAACCGGCACATACCCAAAATATACTTTCCTTCCTCAATTCCTAATTCAGAGAAATATTCAGGGAAATCACATTTGTCAGGTATTGAAACTCCATTGTAAATCAAATGTACATGCGAAGTGCGGTTGTATTTCTTGGCAATAAGGTTTTTAATCACATCCGATATCACAATCACCTCATCAGCGAACATACAGCCCATGCGCTCACCCAATTTCAAAATCATTTTAGCAGCCCTACCCCATTTGTCCCTGTCGTAATCTGGTCCATGGTGGGTAAATACCACCTTCATACCAAGCAGTTTGGCGTATGGAGTCAACAGAGCAGGACCAATGGCATGGATATGCAGTAAATCCGCCTTTAACTGTTTCGCCTTATTGATAGCACGGAAAGTGTGGACAACAGCCTCCAAAGACTTTTTCTTCGGACTGTCAATATCCACCAATTTTACCCCTTTCCACTCTGTCAGTTTATCCTTCACATAACTCCGACGGCGGATAACGGTAACATCCATTCCCATTGCCGCTATGCGTGGGAACAGTTCCTCGCTATGCGTCTCAACGCCACCCATGATATTGGGAATGCCTCGGGTACCGGTAACGACTATTTTCATAAAACAAACAGAGGAAAGAAATTATTTTATTACATTTGCAGCCGACAACAGCAAAAAGTCATTTTGCAAACGTAAATACACCTTGAAAAAACAGAAAGAAAATATCGAATATATAGGCATCATAATCATATCATGCCTCTCCGCCCTGTGGCTAATTATCACAGGCAAACGGAAAAAGTAATTATATGCTTAACTTTGTATATCCTTAAAACTTTTCTCTTAAATCCCCCTGACATGGGTCTTGTCCCACATCACACCATTTCTTATCCAAGCAAGCAGGTTTGCCCTGCATGCTGCGGAGCTTGTTTTTAAGAGCCCATGCCATAGGATATTTAATGTATTTGTGCATCACAGGACTTGCCGTGCCGACCATCCAACAATTCTTTGGACACTTTCGCACACACTGACGAACCTTTTGAGCCTGTTCGCTTTTCCAAATCTCCATGAAAGAAGCATTGCGGATGTTTCCCATACTCTCTTTCCAGAACTTATCCTCAAGACCATTGCAAGGATAAACCTCACCCCACGGATCAATAAAGAAATTAGCTGAGCCAGCCTCGCAAGGAAGCATGCGCCTGTTCCCCTCAATGTAACTTATCAATCCCATATTGAACCAAGCTCGGAACCAACTTTTTGGATGCTTCTCTTTGAGTTGCCACTCTATCAGTTTCTCAAAATTACAGCACACCTCATCCTTATTTGTAATCACATTATCCTCCTTGTGAAAATAGTAAGAATTGTGGAACGCAGCCGTTGCAAACTCCATACCCAACGACAGAGAAAGCTGATAGAGAGCAAGCATATCCTTTGAATTATTGTTAGATACCGTGCACCCAAAACCGATATCCTTGAGCCCCATTTGTTTCAATGTTAACAAAGTGCGCAGACCCTTGTCAAATCCCCCTGCATGTCCACGCAACTCATCATTCTTTTGTGACAAGCCCTCGATGCTAATGCGTATTCCGATTTTAGGAAACTGTTTTGCAAGAGCCACCACCTTATCCTCGAACCAACCGGATGTAGAAATAACGATACGTTCGGTATGCTTATAGCATTCCTCCACAATTTCCGCCAGATCCTCTCTGATGAACGGCTCACCACCCGTAAGGTTAATGAACTTCAATTTCGGGAGAGAAGTCAGATCCGCCGCTTTTATCTCCTCGCTCTTTTTAGTCGGATTATTCCAAATGTTGCACATCACGCACCTCATTGGGCAGCGATATGTCAATATAATGCTCGCATCCGTAGGACACGGAATCTTATTGTTTGCCATATATATCTTGTTGTTTTTTGCGAAATTTGTCAGAATATAATAC
>JAJQAR010000017.1 GCA_021203705.1 Prevotella sp.
TCTTTGAGATTAGGATTTTAATTGCGGATTCAATGTCCTCATTTTGATTTATGATTATGCCGATGCCAGTGCCGATGGGGGTGGTCATGACGGTGTAGAGGGATGTACCGTTCAAGATGGCGTGGAAGTGGGTGAGGGCGTATTTCTCCAGCTTATCAAGAAAGTTGGTGCGCTCGGACGGTTGCCAAAGTTCGTATTTCTTGAAAAAATCTCCCCAATTGGTCATTATCCGTATTTTGTCGGTGCCTTGCGGCATTATGGCTACGTGGGCGTAATAGGGAACGGCCCTCATTTCTGTCTTGCCTGTCTTTTGGTCGTATTCGCCTTCTGTCATGCTTACTTCGTATATCCATTCAGTGCAATTCAAACTCGGATGGTTCACCACAGTCGGAATTGGGTTGGCGATGTATCTTTTTTTTTCATCACAATTCAAGTTAGTATGGTTCACTATCGTTGGAATTGGGTTGGCGATGTGGGATTGCACATCATCTGATGGGGTGGGGCAGGCAGTTGTATTCTTGTTCGGTTGTTGATTGCCGTTGCTATTTTCATTATTTTGGGCTTCAACTTTTGGGCTTGGGTGCATTTCGGCTCCTGGTGTGATTGTGAGGAAGGGACGGAATGGGGTGTCGGGGATGGATTCCTCGATAATGGCTTTTGGGTCTTTGCTGTAGATGTACTGGATCATGTGCATGAGCATTGCTTCATCGTTGTATGAGAGGGCGTTCAAAAACTCCAACATTATTTGTGTGTCGTGGGTAGAGTTGTTGTGTTTTTGGGAAAGGGACTTTAAAAAGTGCTCTTTCGTGGAGTATCGGTGTAAGCCGGAAATCAGTTGACGGAGGATGCGGGATGCGTCAACTCTGTCGGTTGCGACGTGTATTTTCAGTTGGGTTTTTGCCTCGTTGTCATAGACATTTACTCGATTTATGTTGTCATAGTGGAAATTGTCTTGTACATCATGCCCTAAAAGGAGTTCTTGAAAATAGTCGGCAAGGCGTGCGAAGCGGGCTGCTTCGGTTGTATGGGAACTTCTGTTGGATATGATTTCAATATCGTACTTCTGGATGTTGGAAATTGCTACTGTCCAATCACCGAGTTGTGTAATCAGTTTAAGGTCGCCTTTAATCTCCATGATAAAGCCCTCAAAACCCACGAATGGTCCTACCATAATTCGCGCTCTGTCATTTTTGAAGAATGTTACGTATGGGTTACGTAGCCGCTCTATGTCCAAATGATGCTCACACATTGTCTTAAAAGTGTCCATGTCCTCATCGGTGATTATCATTGGTTGTTTATAGTCACGATGGGAATCGAGTTCAAGCTGGGCATCAAACATTTCCAACTCGCTACGGATGCAGGATTCTATGGCATAAACAAAAAGATATGTAGTGAGCAGAACTTTTGTTTTTAGTTTTGTGGTATCTTTAGCCTTTACATGTTCCATCGGGAGATATATTTCCTCGATACCGTCACGCCCTGTCAATACCCGTTTGAGATATTGTTGGTTGTCGGTATGGACTACGTACCAATGATATGATTGGTCGCTGTAGGAAGAAAGAGGGGTGGTGTTCAGCATTTTGCTTTCGGAAGAGGGCATATCTTTATTTCCCTCATGTTAAGAGCATGTGGTGAATAAAAATGTAACCCACTGAATATCATACATTTCACGGCGTATACGCGCGGCATTAAATGTTTATATTTCTAAAATCTGTTGAATGCACTTACCCGAATATACGGTGGCATACGGTTCATTTTCTTTTCTCATTCTTTCTGAGGTTTATGAAAAACTACCCGATTTTAGTTGAGTTTTTGGTGTCCTATCCTATAACGGGATATTCTATCAGTGCAAAGGTAATGCAAAGTTTTCAACTTTGCAAATTAAGAATTAGTTTTTGCCTGGTTCCTTGCTTGCGAAATCGCATGTTAAGACGATTTAATGGCTCAATTTCTCTTTCGGTTGTGATAAAAGATATCAATGGTTTTTATCATGGAGATAAAGGAAACGAATACACAAATGCAGTTCGAGAGGGGAACTGCATTTGTGATATAAACCTATTATATTACAGGTTACTAAGGATTTTGTCGTTGGCATCGTCGACGCGGCTGTTTTGAATGGAGTGAAGATAGATTTCTGTTGTTGTTTCAGAATCGTGCCCCATTCCCATGCTGATGACGCTTGTGGGGACGTTGCTGTCGTGTGCTATGCTTGCCCAAGAGTGTCGTGCGACGTACATAGTTAGAGGTGTGCGGATGTGTGCTTTTTTTGCCAACTGTTTGAGTCTTCTGTTTATTATCAGCATCTTGTTGAGGTATTGCCGACGTTCCCTACCGTTTTCGACGCAAATAATAGGAAGGAGGTATTGAGTGTTGGTGTTATAGTATTTATTCACTATCTCACTCATCTCCTTTTTCCACTTAATGGTAAGCTGTTGCCCTGTTTTCTTACGGCAGTAAGTGAGATATCCGTTGATTACATCTTTCTTGCGCAGGTAGGCGATGTCGATAAATGACATGCCCCGTGTGTAGAAAGAGAACATGAAGATGTCTCTTGCGAAGTCGAGTGACTTGTTGTTGGAGAGGTCAATATGTTTTAGTTTTTTTATTTCTTTCAGGCTGATAGCCCTTTTAGTTGTTTTATCCACACCAGTATATACATTACAAAAAAGGGAGGAATTCA
>JAJQAR010000188.1 GCA_021203705.1 Prevotella sp.
GAGTCTCTATATCGTTGAACTTATCCAAAGGAAAAACACCTTTATCATTCATGGGTCAAAATCTTATTAAGTTAGATATTAAAAAATTAACGGTTAAACAACGTATCACTCAGACTTTGCAGCGCACGTTTCTTGTCAGTCTCACTGACTAAGAATGAGATATTATAGTTGCTGCCACCGTAGGATATCATCCTAACAGGGATATTTTTCATCGCATCAGTAGCGAGAGTCTCAAAACCTACATTGCTCCAGTCCAAGTCACCCACAACACAGATGATACACATATCACGGTCAACAGTAACTGTACCATATTTCTTCAGTTCAGCAACAATTTCTTTAAGATATGTATCATTGTCAATACTCATTGAAACACCCACCTCACTTGTTGCAATCATGTCGATAGCTGTCTGGAAACGCTCGAAGATGTCAAAAACCTTGCGCAAAAAACCCGTTGCGAGGAGCATTCTACTGCTCTTTATCTTGATTGCCGTGATATTATCCTTTGCGGCAATAGCCTTTATCTTGCCACGAACAATATCGTTGTTGATAATAGTACCAGATGCTGTCGAGTCCATAGTGTTGAGCAAACGAACAGGAATACCAGCATATTTGGCAGGGAGAACACAGGTAGGGTGCAAGATCTTTGCACCGAAATAAGCAAGCTCGGCAGCCTCATCGAAATGCAACTGGCGCACCGCCTCTGTCTTGTCAACGACACGCGGGTCGTTGTTGTGCATACCGTCTATGTCAGTCCAAATCTGTATCTCATCAGCACCGAGGGCGACACCCACCAAAGAGGCGGTATAGTCACTGCCGCCACGCTGCAGGTTGTCAATCTCTCCGTAGTTGTTAAGACAGATAAAGCCCTGAGTGATATACACCTGCATACCAGTATTCTCCTCAAGAATTTTGTTAAGGTTTTTCTTGATATAGGCAGCATCAGGCTCACTGTTCTTATCCGTGCGCATAAAGTCGAGAGCCGAAATGAGCATTGTCTTGAAATTGCACTCTTTAAGATAGTTAGCCATCATATTGGTACTGATAATCTCACCTTGAGCAACAATGCGTTTCTCCTCAAAACTCGTGAAGATATCCTTTGTGAAAGACCGCAGATAATTGAACTCCTCCTGAATGAAAGTCAAAGACTCCTTCTTGTATTTTTCCGTAGAGAACAATTCCTCCACATGCTTTATATATTTCTTTTCCAAACGGTTGATCACCTCGTTGGCACCATCGGGATTTTTCTTGTATAGATAGTCAGAAATCTCAACCAACGAATTGGTAGTTCCTGACATTGCTGAAAGGACAACAAAAACAGGTTCAGAACTGCTTGTTATCAACGACGCCACGTGCTTCATCCTCTCAGGAGAGCCCACTGACGTGCCTCCAAATTTCATTACTTTCATAATATATAATATCTATAATCTTTTATTTCAATTATCCTCTACCTTATTTTCTTCTGTTTTTCCAGACTGTTTTTCCTGTTGCTCCACATACTGACTTTTCTGTTGTTTCTCGGGTTGAGCTTCTTGCTGAACTTCCGGTTCTTTCACAGGTTGTTTTTCTGCTTCCACCTCCTGTTTTAGTTTTTCGTGAAAAACAGCCGTTATCTCTTTCATCTCCCCATCCTTGCAACGGTAAACAATGCCAGGGAACTTGTCAAGCATCGGGATATTGTGGGTAGACATCACCACTGCCGTACCCTTAGAACTGATTTTCTTAAGCAATCCCACTATATTGTCAGCCGTCTCAGGGTCAAGATTTCCTGTGGGCTCATCAGCGATTATTATCTTCGGGTTGTTCAAGATAGCACGTGCAATGGCGATACGCTGCTGCTCACCGCCCGACAGTTCGTATGGCATTTTTGTCTTCTTATCCAACATACCGACAGAATCAAGTACCTCCTCGATACGCTCATCAATCTCATCCTTATTCTTCCACCCAGTGGAGCGGAGTACAAAACGGAGATTTCTATATACATTCCTGTCGTGAAGCAATTGGAAATCCTGGAATATCACACCAAGTTTCTTGCGCAACGCAGGAACTTCGCGACGTTTTATCTTGAGCAGGTCGCGTCCAAGCACATTTGCCTCCTCACCATCTTCGATGTCAAGTTCACAATAGAACGTCTTCAACAAACTGCTCTTGCCAGACCCCACAGCTCCGATGATATAGATAAAATCACCCTCATTCAAGCTGAAGTCAACGTCCTTCAACACGCAGACATCATCCTGATAGATACTCACACCTTTATATTGTATATAATACATAGTCAAACTATTTTTTGTTAATGCTTATGCCAATTGGGGTCGTGACGCTCTGTCAACTCCTCAGCAACCTTCTCAATCCTAAGATTCTTGCTTGTAAGCAAAACTATCAGATGATAGAACATGTCAGATACCTCATATATCAGTCTGTCATCAGTACCGTTAACAGCCTCAATTACAGCTTCCAAAGCCTCCTCGCCCACTTTCTGAGCCATGCGGTTCAATCCATCCTTGAAAAGACTGGTAGTGTAAGAGCCCTCTGGCATCTCCTCATGACGCTTCTCAATGAAATCCTGCAATTCGGAAAGGAACAGCAACGGATTGCGCTTGTTATCCTCACCCCAACAGGTGTCTGTTCCCTTATGACAGACAGGCCCACAGGGGTTGACTTTTATAAGCAACGTGTCATTGTCACAGTCGTTCATAATACTCACTACATCAAGGAAATTTCCCGATGTCTCACCTTTCGTCCACAGGCACTTACGACTGCGGCTATAAAACGTAACCCTATTCGTCTCCACCGTCTTGTCGTATGCCTCCTTGTTCATAAATCCCAACATCAAGACCTTCAAAGTCTTGGCGTCTTGGATTATGGCAGGAACAAGACCGTTCAACTTATCAAAATCAATCTCCATAAAAGTATATTTTAATATGAAACAGTCAGAAAACCACTTAGATTAACCTGACATTTATACCCTCGTTATAAAGGTAACGTTTCAATTCATTAATCTTTATCTCACCGAAATGGAACACGCTCGCAGCCAACGCAGCATCCGCCTTTCCTATTATAAAAGCGTCAAGAAAGTGTTCTGGCTTACCCGCTCCCCCACTTGCTATTACAGGGATATTCAGGTCATCAAACAGGCGTGCCAAGGCCTCGTTAGCATAACCGTCCTTAGTGCCATCGTGATTCATACTCGTAAACAGTATTTCACCAGCACCACGGTCAGCCGCCTCTCTTGCCCACTCAAACAGTTCTCTATCAACTGGCACCCGTCCGCCGTTTACATAGCATGTCCATTTGCCATTATCAAACTTAGCATCGATGGCGCACACACAAACCTGAGAGCCAAAACGTGCTACAATCTTATCAATCAGTTCAGGGCAGCGCAGTGCTGCACTGTTCACGCTCACCTTATCCGCCCCTGCATATAGCAACCGTTCCACATCAGACAGGTCGTTGATACCGCCGCCAACGGTAAAAGGAATGTTTATTTCTTGTGCCACACGTGTAACAACATCCGTAAAAGTCTTTCGCCCCTCATTACTTGCCGTAATGTCAAGATACACCAATTCGTCAGCCCCAGCATCACTGTATGCCTTGCCTAACGACACAGGGTCGCCGGCATGCCGCAGGTCGACAAAATTCACACCCTTCACCGTTTGTCCATCCTTGACATCCAAACAGGGTATAATCCTTTTAGCGAGTCCCTTTGCCATAGTAATCAAAGCCAAACATCAGTGTCCGGCAATATCTCTTATCAATGTCGTTATATCTATCTTGCCGTCGTATATTGACTTTCCGAAAACCACCGAAGGTATGCCAGCCTCGTTAAGGTTTCTAATGTCGTCAACACCCGACACGCCACCGCTTGCTATAAGGTCGATATTCGGAAAATGCTCCATTATATTTTTATACAAAGCGAGAGAAACACCTTGCAACATTCCATCTTTCGAGATGTCAGTACAAAGCACGTTTTTCACGCCTTTTTCGACATAAAACTGCAGGAAAGGAATTATATCCTCATCGGTATCCTCTTTCCAGCCGTTTATGCTTATCTTCCCGCAGCGCACGTCAGCACCGAGTATCATACGGTCTGCACCAAAAGTGTCAAGCCAACTCAAGAACAAGTCTTTATGCGTTACCGACACGGAGCCTATCGTTACCAATGAAGCACCGTTATCGAATGCCTTTTTTATGTCATCCTCCGTCTTTATACCACCACCGAAATCCACGATAAGATCAGTATTATTAGTGATATTTTTCAAAACATCGATATTCACTATATGCTTCGACTTTGCCCCATCAAGGTCAACAATATGCAGACGTTTGAAACCGCACTCCTCAAACCGTTTTGCCATATCGAGAGGAGAACCGTCATAGACTGTCTTCTTGTTGTAGTCGCCTTTCGTAAGGCGCACGCACTTACCGTCAATAATGTCTATCGCAGGTATCAGTTGTATCATGCTTTGTCAATCTCCAAAAAGTTTTGCAATAATCTCATGCCCACGTCACCGCTCTTTTCAGGATGAAACTGTGTGGCATAGAAATTATCCTTGTTCAAAGACGCACTGTAAGGCAAGATATAATCGGTTGTCGCTATCGTATATTCGCATACTGGAACATAGTAACTATGAACGAAATAGACGAATGGCTCATCACCAAGTCCTTTGTACAATGGCGACTGCATATCATGCAACGAGTTCCAGCCCATGGCGGGAATCTTGTCCTCGTGCCTTTCAGGGCGGAATTTCCTCACGTTGATGTCGAAAATTCCCAAACAGTCGGTATCGCTCTCCTCAGAATGTCTGCACAGCAACTGCTGACCGATGCAGATACCAAGAACAGGTTGTTTAAGACTGCGTATCACATTGTCCAATCCATGCTTCACAAGATAGTCCATCACAACGCCTGCCTCTCCCTGACCTGGAAAAACCACTCTGTCAGCCGCCATCAGTTGTTCAGGCACATCAGTCAGTAACGGTTCCACACCAAGTCGCCGCAAAGCATTCACCACGCTGTAGATGTTACCGGCATTGTATTTCACTATCGCGACATTCATTCCGTCAACTGAAAATAATCGTCTTGTTGTTGTAAACCAATATCTTCCTTTCGATATGTTTCGTTACCGCACGACTGAGGACAATCTTCTCAAGGTCACGCCCTTTGAGCACTAGACTTTCAGGGGCATCCTTATGGGTAATCCTCACCACATCCTGTTCTATTATCGGACCGGCATCCAATTCTGTGGTAACATAATGACTGGTGGCTCCGATTATCTTAACACCACGCTCCCAAGCCTGATGGTAAGGCTTTGCTCCGACAAAGGCAGGCAGGAACGAGTGATGTATGTTGATTATATGATGCGGATAGGCATTTATCAGATTTTCCGTTACAATCTGCATGTAACGTGCCAAGACGATGAATGTTATCTTCTCTTTGCTCAATAGTTCCATTTCCGCCTTCTCCACCTCATCCTTGTTGGAATGGTCTTTCTTTATCGACCAGACATAGTAAGGAATATCAAACTGTTCAGCCACGTAGCGCAAATCCTCGTGGTTGCTTATTATGCACGGTATCTCAACGTCCCACTCACCAGCCTTATAGCGTGCAAGAAGGTCGTAAAGACAATGACTCATCTTACTTACGAATATCGCCATTCTTGGTTTCTCGTCATTGAAATAGAGTGAGAATGTCATCTGATACCTTGCTGCGTAAAGCGTCTGGATATAGTCTTTCAGTTTTTCACGGGGAACGAGAAACTGGTCCATCTCCCACTCTATCCTCATGAAAAACATTCCATCCTGACGATCCACATACTGGTCAAGGTAAACAATATTTCCCTTGTTGTCGGCGATGAATTTTGTCACCTCCGTAATGATACCCTGCTCATCAGGACAATGTAGCAACAATATAGCGGTTGGTTTCATTGCTTATCTAACTTTATATAATCCGATTTTAGCTTGCAAAATTATTAAAATTCTTCGGATTATCAGTCTTTTATGTCTGAATATTTTAAATATAGCACTCAAAAGGTAACAAATCTATAGTAAAATAGCAAGTACAACATTACGAAACCTTATCACAATGTTGCACTTCTATGTTGAATGTTCATAAAAAATTTTATCGCTTTTTCAACTTTGATAAACGATAGGTATTAGTGGTATAAAATATAATATTTTAGAACGGCAAACTGCTTAACCACTCACGCATAAAGCGGTCGTATATCGTGTAACCATTGGTGGTTTGATAAACAAGTTCGTTGTGGAGCAATTTTTTCAATGCGGAACTTACACTACTTGCGGCACGAAGATTATATTTTAGTATAAAATCACCTGACATAACCTCTTTGACACAACCCTCACGGGCAATGGCTCTCAACAAGCGGATGCAACCTTCAGGATATGCTTTCAACAAATCAGCATACGAATAACTCTGCTCGGAAATAATCTGATCCATAGCATTAACAACCAACTCCTCATTCACGTCACGATTGTACCCATACAGACGGTTTAAAATGCTCTGCACATACCATGTGTGTCCTTCAAATTTATCATAGATTGCATTAAAGATTTCCTGCGGAAGCTGTGTATTGTTAATTGCGAAAAGGTCTATCGCAAAGCAGGCATATTTCTCGCGGTCGATTGTATCGATGTTGAGCAATTGTGTACTCTGGTAAAAAGGTCTCTTTGATGACATGAACATCTCGTTCATTACGTGCTGTTTGCTGCCTGAAAAAATAAAGTTGACATTGGGCAAAAACTGGATATATGAGCGCAGCAATGCCCCAATACCTTTTTCGGCATATTCTGTAATCTGCTGAAACTCGTCAATGGCAATATAACAACGTCTTTCTGACGAACCGAGATATTCAAATATCTCTTTCAGCGTTTTCTCCTCATCTGACGGAGAAATGTCAACCGTTACCTTCGGAACACCTGTCAACTCGTCAATGGTGAATACAGGGCGACAACTACGGATAAATTGTGAAATACGGCTCAACGCCTTTTGCGGTGCAGAATCCAACTTTCCCAACACGGTATTGGCAAAAAGGCGAACAAACTGACCTAACGACTGTGTGGGATAAATATCCATATAAAACGTGACAATATCCGTCTCCTGTTCGTTGAGGCGATAAAAAGCATGACGAATCAACCCTGTTTTACCCATACGACGTGGTGCAATCATCGTTACATTACGTCCGTTATACAACGCATCGAGAATTGTCACTGTCTCTTGCTCACGGTCACAAAAATATTCAGGACTGTGATATCCCGAAATCAAAAAAGGATTATTCGGTCTCATACCATTTCGTTTTTAGAGTTACGTAAATTTCGTAACGCAAATATCGCAATAATTTTCAATACCACAAAGAAAATACAATATAAAAATATTTATTTCACCGTTTAATTAATAATCAACTTTTATAACCCTATTGAATTTTTGTGAGAAAATTTTTATAAATTCGCACTTGCTAAGCGAATATTCATAATGGACGGAAGACTCTTTATGTTGGTTGATTTGTTAAAACGTGGCGAAAAAGATATGTTCATCACAAAGGATGTTGAGTCTATAAGTGAGTGTGGAAACAGTTCTTGGACTGTAAAATTTTATTCCAAACAGACTGTGTACAATTATGGCAAGTTACGTTTGCTGTATCTCACTGACCCTGAATCTATTGACATAGCCGAAAAGGGATTGTACATAAACAACATACTCGTAACGAATATTTCTGAAATACTGAAATTTACTGATGGTGAACACACATTTTATCATGTTATATACACCAATGATAAACATGATGATTTTGAGGATAAAGATGTATATATTACACGCACACCCATTGACAATAACGGTGGTTCAGTTTGGGATTATTTGAAGACAATTGCTGCTGAAACCGGTTTGTTGGTGAAAAATGAAGATGACGAAACAGAAGATGACGTTATAACAGATAACAATGATTCTAACAATGAC
>JAJQAR010000245.1 GCA_021203705.1 Prevotella sp.
TTGTGACCGTCAATTCCAAAACCGCCTGCTCTTGGTGCTACAGTATTGCCAAGACTCTGCTTTATTGGTTCTCCATCCTCATCAACCTGTACCTTTATAACGCCTGGATAGAGGTTTCCTCCAAACAGATTGTAGCTGTTGTCTTTTAGACCATCAACGAGTGACCATGTCTTGCCATCAGAGCCAAGTACAAGGTCGCCAGTACCTGTCGCCGGATCATATACAGTGTAGTAACCGTTTGTCTTATAACCCCAGATCTCACCGAGTTTTCCTCCTGCCTCAACACGGAAGTCCTCGTATGCCGTAAGTGTTGAGCCGCCCCAGCTTGAACTCTGCCAAGGGTCATCCTGTGACAGCTTGTCAATCTTGTTGCTGTTGTATGAAATGTTGAAGTTGAAATTCAAACCAAACTTCTTCTTGTCAACAAGCACTGCGTTGAGTGAGAACTCAACACCTTTATTGGATGTCTGTCCAAAGTTCTGGTACTGATATGAGTAACCTGTATTTGAAGGAATTACCGACTTCATAAGAAGGTCTTTTGTAGTGTTCCAATAGAAATCCAAAGTACCGCTCAACCTGCCGTTAAGGAAGCCATAGTCGATACCGACGTTACGGGTGATTGTCGTCTCCCACTTAAGGTCTGGATTATAGAGGTATGTACCACGCTCAAGCATTGACGCACGACTCTCATTATAATAAGGTGCCTTTGCCGTGTTACTTGACATTGAGTAAACAGAATAGATAAGACCTGAGTCTATACGGTTGTTACCTGCAGTACCGAAACTGAGACGAAGTTTCAAGTTGCTAAGCCAGCTTGCCGTGCTCTTCATGAACTCTTCCTCTGAGATACGCCATGCAACGGCTGCCGATGGGAACCAACCCCAACGGTGATCCTTACCGAACTTACTCGATCCATCTGAACGGAGTGTAACCGTTGCAAGATACCTGTCTGCGTATGTATAGTTGATACGACCGAAGTAAGAGAGGACATTCTCTTGCGCTTCAAGGTCAACCTCATTTGCAAGTGCTGTACCGGCTGACGTGTTTGAGAGTACCTCCTTGATTGTCATTGATGTAGGGAATGCCACTGATGTACTTGTACGTGTCTTGTCCTGAGAACTACTCCACTCCTGACCAATCATCACGTTAAAGTGATCGTCCTTTGTAAAAAGATTTTTCGTATCGTATGTAATGGTGTTCGCATTACGCCAGTTCTTGTTGGTCAACCTGATGAACTGTGCCTGTGGCTGTCCATTGTAACCGTACTTGGAATTTGTCGTTGCATTGCTACCCCAAACCTGATCGGTGTTCTTATACTGCCAACCATAACCAAACTCTGAACGTACAGTGATACCCTTGAACGGTTTCCAGTTCCATCCTACGTTGTAGTTCTGTTGCAAACGCTCCTGATATTTATATGTATCGTCTATACGCTGCAGAGGACTACGGCGTGTGGAGGTTGAGTTCTCCTCATCCTCATCATCTCCTGATGTAAGAGGCTCTACCGGATTCCACCTTACTGTATTTGCAACAATTGAGTTAGCTGCATTCGACTCGTTGGTATCGGCACCACCATTAAGACCATTAAGCTTCGTGAATGCTAAACGTGCTTGGAAATCCAACGACATCCATTTGTTGATGTTTCCGTTCAATTTGGCATTTATGTTGTTCTTTGCATAACCTGAACCAAGCATGATACTCTTCTCATCAGTATGTGAGAAACCTACGTTATACTTCAAATCCTTTGAACCACCGCTCACGTTTACGTTGTAAATCTTCTGCTGACCTGTTCTGCCGAACAACTCATCCTGATAATCGGTACCCTCAACTGACTTCCAGATGTCCATATCATCCCATGAGCCATAGTCAGTACTGCCAAGCTCATACTGATACATTGCGTAGTTGTAAGGGTCCATGGTCTTGATTAGTTTCGTAACCTTCTTAATACCGTAGGATGCATTGAAGCTGACCTGTGTCTTGCCCTCAAAACCGCTCTTCGTTGTTACGATGATGACACCGTTTGCACCACGTGCACCATAGATTGCCGTTGAGGAGGCATCCTTCAACACGTCAATGCTCTGAATTTCACTCGGAGCAATATCACTGATACTTGATACAGGGAAACCATCCACAATGTACAACGGCGAGTTATCCTGCGACAGAGAACCTCCTCCACGTACACGGATCTTGACATCCGCGTCAGGAGAGCCTTCTGTTGTCGTGATGTTCACACCCGCCATCTTACCAGTAAGTGCCTCACTGACATTCGATACAGGAATGTTCTCAATCTGCTTGGCGTTAACTGATGATACGGAACCAGTCAAGTCCTTCTTCTTTACCGTACCATAACCGATTACGACGACGTCGTTCAAACTTGTCGCCTCGTCTTCGAGGACAACGTCAATAGTAGTCTTGCCTGACGTATTCACCGTCTTTGTTTTCATACCTATGTACGAGAACTGTAACGGGTTGTTGCCAGTCAATTTGATCGAGTAGTTTCCATCGAAATCCGTCACTGCGACATTTTTCGTACCCTTCTCCAAAATCGTGGCGCCGATAACTGGTTCACCAGTCTCGTCTTTCACGTTTCCACTTATTGTCTGCGCCGAGAGGCTTCCCACGGTAAACATGAAAAGCAACAATAGCGCAACTCGAAAAGTTTTCAAATTACCAGAC
>JAJQAR010000379.1 GCA_021203705.1 Prevotella sp.
GTCCAAGGAAGTGACTTCCGCCGACTCCCTCTCCGTCTGGTGCACCCGCGGCGGCGGTTTCGCGATTTCCTTCGCAGAGAAATAGTTTTTGAAGATCTATAATTTAGATCACGTTAATACCTCCAGGTTGGCTGGCGGGGCCTCTGGGGCGACACTACCCGCCGCGATTCACGCCCTTTGGGCGAATCATTTTCAGTTGTCAATTCGGAGCGCTGGCTCCAATTGAATATAGTGTTAGTTGTTGTAATGGGGGCCGTTCCTTCGGGTTCGGCCCCTTCTTATGCTATATAGGCCGCTCTCGAACGTGTAAAGCAAACCGGCAAATCGTTTACATATTAAGTCAAACGTGTAAAGGAAAAGGCGATTTCTTTTACATATCGGCGCTAACGTGTAAAGAAAAACCCTGTTTCTTTTACATATACAAGTTTACTCTGTCCTATATTTATCCGGAACATTTAAAAACAACTGCATCAATCTAATGTTTATATAGTAGTTATATACGCCGATCTTTTCTTTCCTCAGCAGACCTGCTTCTACTATACGATTGAGATACTTGGCCGCAGTAACCCTTGACACCTGCATGTCCCGTTCAATAAATTCTATTTTAGTATACGGGTGTGAAAACAGATTATTAAGTAGTTCGTGTTTATATTGTTTGCCGAACAAAGGACGTAATATCTGTTTATATTCGTTCATCAGACTCCCAATGTCAACTACCAATCCAATGGTGTCATCTGCCGTTTCTTCCACTCCCTTTAACATAAAGATTATCCATGCTTCCCATTCCGCGGCATTGTCTCCTTTATTGTCGCGGACTGCCTGAATAAGACGATAGTATTCTCCCTTGTGATGAGTAATATATCTGCTAAGGTAGAGGATGGGTAGATCAAGAAGCCCAGTAGCAACCAGGTAAAGAATGTTGATGATTCGCCCTGTGCGTCCATTTCCGTCGTAGAAAGGGTGTATGCTCTCAAACTGATGATGGATAATGGCCATCTTTACCAACGGATCAAGATCACTCATCTCGCTATTATTGATGAACTCCTCTAAATTGGCCATACAACGGTCTATTGTATCTCCATCCTGAGGCGGAGTGTATACAACCGTGCCGTCCTCTCTCTTCAGCGCAGTCCCGGGCAATCGGCGAAATCCCGCATTATTGCGCTCCAAAATTGCCTGTATTTCTTTAATTATATTGAGGGTAAGAATATGGTTCGCTCGCACCAAACCAAAACCTCGTTGAATCGCCTCTCGATAATTCATCACCTCTTTTGCCGATGCGTTCACGCCTGAAGACCACATGTTAAGATCGGCGTGATACAAATCATCCTGCGTTGTGACAATATTCTCCACAGCACTACTGTCCTTCGCTTCTTGAAGCGTAAGTGTACTGAGAAGAATGTTCTCATTAGGGATGGTGCGTGCAACGCCCTTCAATTCAGCAAGCTTACGGTTTGCTCGATTTAACTGCTTTAGTACGGCCTTGGTTTCAAGGTCATACGGCAATGGTAATGTAGGAATACTATAAACGTCGCTCATTTTCGTACCCATTTTAATTTAACAGTCTGTCCGCTAATATTCAGACTTGCGCCACAAAATTAAAAGTTCATTTTATAAAACAGAAATCTTATGCATATTCCGTCCGGAAAGAAGAGGCAACGAACACTTGCAATCTTGCAAAGACAGATGGATGTCACTTAGACTTTATCTATTTGCTCCGTCGAATCTGATGTCAAAAGACTATCAAAACATTGTATACATCAGATTTTATACAACGTCATTAGGATGATTGAAATAATTATAAGCCTTTTTTATTTGAGCTTTTATATAATCCCGGTCTACGCACTCTTCACATGAGTCATCTATACAATATGCAAATGTCGAATATAATGATTCGTTGCTTAAGGATCTACTTTTACTGGTTTCTGATTTAGCCACATGTCTCAAATAATACGAAACGCCCTGCGCAAGGAAATGTCCTTGAATCAAAAATCTAATATCCTTGTTTACTGCCTTAATTTTTTCAATTACGCCGTTGATCCTATCTTCATCGAAAAACCCCCTTTTTTCTGATATATAATCACGTATGGCAATATCATCTAAAGTTACATATCCCTTTTTAGAAAAGTGCTCATAGCCCAATCCAAACATTTTGGGGCGAGAATGAGTATAATCTGTAGATACAGCATTTTCGATTTCATACGGCAGTAATAACATCGCCGAATTGCAAAAATTTGAAAACCACTCGTTCACTTCTAGAAGGCAGTCGGAAAATTTATGCAACAATCTCCTTATATAAATTGCGACGGACACTGGACAAAACATCGTATTTTCTATGGAATATCCGTATGTCAAGATTATTCGCGGGTCTTCCACTGCCTGATTGTTCATGAACTGCGAGTAATCTGAATCACAAGCAATTATTATATTGTTCAACGATCCGTCAAGAATGCCCTGCCTATACTTGATCAGTTGTTCCTTACCATTAACTGCTTCTATCGTGTAAAATGTTGGCGAAACAATCCTTCTAAATCGCTCATCCCAAAAAGTGATATCATTCTCTCCTTCGACATACAATACGACATCCGTTTCTAAAAAAGTGTGTCTTACGCTAAGAGCCGAATTGGAATATTCAAGATTATTCTCGCTGGTCATTAGTAATAATGTTTT
>JAJQAR010000286.1 GCA_021203705.1 Prevotella sp.
ACATCTTTTTGAATCTTAATTAACTTGTTTCTGTCAATTAAATATACATGATTTGCCTTTGCCAATTCCCATGCTGAACTTGTAAAATAGTTATTTGTAACAACTATTGCCGATTCTGCGTTATAAACCGCCTTAGAAGCAACAACTTCTTGAATCGCCTTTAGTCCAACTTTGTTTTTATATCTTTTTGCTTGCACAACCGTTGTCTTGCCATTTCTTGTTAGAATTAAATCCGCACCATAGTCGGAAGTGACCTTTGTTGTCTTAACTTTGTATCCTAACTTTTTAAAATAAACTTCTAAAAGATTTTCAAATTGAATTCCTGTCAAGGCATCAATCTGATTCATGGAAAGATGTAATGTTTTCTTTTTATGCCGTTGCTTCTTGATTATTCCAAAGACAACACATAAAATTAGAACAACAACTAGGACAAAAACCAAGAGATTGTATCCATCTACCATTTTACTAATCCTTTGCCATATCATTGTCCATTTCAAGCATGGGCTCTTCTTGGAGTGGAGGAACTATCTGGGTTGGCTCTACACTTCCTGAACGAATCAACCCCTCGTAATAATGACATAACACATCTGCCTTGCCATCATATATCATTCCAGACTCAACATTTCGAGAAACATCATCAAGGAGGTTTGAAAAATTAAGTTCAAAACGCTCTGCGCTGCTTCCCAGAGCGCCGACCGATTCCGCTACACATATAGCCCTGCATGCTTCTGCCATGTTCCCATATGTTAATGATGCATCAAAGTTTAATTTGTCCTTGTAAAACACTGTCATTAGCGGATCGTGATTATATCTGACATTAGAAATCAACGCTATAAAATCATCAGAACTAAGGTTTTGTCCCTTGAAAGACGTGTCAGGATTCACTTCTTCGTTGTATTTCATGATGGCATCGTCAGCATGACCAGAACAAAGCATTAACAAATCTTGTTTGTATTGTGGATTCACATTAGTTCCAAGAACACTAAAAACAACATATGCTTTGTGATTGAACCCATATGAATGCTGCAAATAGCCCAAATCACATGAATTGTTTTTAAATTTTGCTGCAATCCTGATCATTTCTTCAGGGTAAATACCCCAAATCAACTTATTAAAGGCGCTGTTAGAAATATTCTTTGTTTTTGCGAGTTCAGTATTATCGTCCATAATGAAAGTACAATTTGACGGCAATGAATCAATAAGCAGCGAAGTAAATTCAAAATCACATTCTCTTTTTACTTCATAAACCTGTCTTTCCAATTCAAAGAATTCGTCACACGGACAAACAAACTCGCGATAGCCGCTTAGCTCATTCATTTTATTGTATAAGGTGGCCAATTTACGACCATAATATTTATACACGTCATTCTCACTAACGGCATTTAGTTTTGCCATCATATCATATTTTGACCTATATGGCTGTGGATGAACAGGATGCAGATACACAGAACCAAGAGCATCCGTGGTTAATTCAAAATCAACATTGTCCTTATTGTTGAAAGTTACCGCTCCATCGGCATTATCATGCCGTTCGCTGCCGAACCGTCTTGGAATTTCGTAGAATTTATTGTTGTACATTTTGACCATATCCATAAAAAACAACTACCTTTCTGACATGTCGTGTTCTAAATTGGGTTTAGAATTGGACTTGGATTGACCTAATAGTTTCATTTCTCCATCATTAACTAGCCGAAGCAACTCATAGATACCATAACGAAACGTTTGATATTGCCCTGCGACATAGTTGTCTTTTGTATCATAAGTTAAATCAAGCCTAAATTCTGGTGGTTTAGAACGTATATGCTCTCCGTAAGATTTGCCCTTGTTTATTTTTTCTATTGTAAATATTTCCTTAAGGGTAACACCCCCCAAGTTTTCGAAGATGGTCTGGTCTAATTCAATCATTTCCCCAACTTTAAAAGGCAAGAGTTTATTGTTGACAACAACATTTTCAAAACTTTCTTCGATGTTACTCTCGGAATGGAAGTGAGGATTGTGGTCAGCAAAATAACCCATTCTTCTCCCTTGACAGATATAGTTATCCAGCTTCTTAAAAGTGCCCCAAAAATCCTTTTTAAGAACAGGCACACAAAACTCATCATAGACGAACTCATCTATAAGAGTATTAAACGCCACAAAACAAGCATGATCTAAGTCAAAGTGTTTAGGTGTATTTGGATGCCATGTATCATAGATTCCGTATGTCCCTTCAGGATATTTATGTAACTCATAATCATATCTTGTTATGTCATCAAGTACATTGGCAAGTTTTTCATCATCTAAAACATCTTTGAATGCTACAACTGAATATTTTGTGTTTTCAGCATTTTCATAGCCATAATCCATAATTTACTCCATTTCTAGGTCGTCAGTTTTGTCATTTTCTTTTGGCACATACTCTACATAATCAGCTATAAAATCACATAACTCTTCATAACATTCTTCATCGTTAGCTTTAAAGTATGGCATGAGCTCAACATTTTTTAAAAGCCATTTAGCTTTCAAGTCTTTTTCTTTGTCAGCATCAATGCACCCCAACTCTTTTCCAAGATCAATATAATTATTAAACTCCCAATTTGAATCGTTTGCGCCTAAGTCTTCCAAATCCTCACACATACTTTCAAAAGAAAGTTTATTGTCCATCATTTCGTTAAATACCTTAATTG
>JAJQAR010000183.1 GCA_021203705.1 Prevotella sp.
TTAATCACTTGATTGAATTTTTCCAATAGCCAGGCTTTCTGTTCCGCTATTGTCATGTTGCTGTTGTCAAGTTCTATTGCATCGTCAGCCTTGCGGAGAGGAGACGTTTCACGGTGGGAGTCGATATAGTCGCGTTCCTGCACATTTTTCAGGATATCATCAAAATCAGCAGCCATACCCTTGCCTTTCAGTTCATCATAACGTCTTTGAGCGCGAACCTCTGCGGAAGCGGTAACGAAAATTTTCAGTTCCGCATCAGGGAACACCACCGTACCGATGTCGCGACCGTCCATTACAATTCCTTTTTCAGTTCCCATACGCTGTTGCTGCGCCACAAGAGCCTCCCTCACAAAAGGTACAGTGGCAATAGGACTGACATGCGAGGATACCTCCATACTTCTGATTTCCTTTTCCACGAGTTCACCATTGAGATATGTATCTGGGCGACCAGCCTCTGCATTGAACTTGAAAGAAATATGTATTTCCCCCATGCGCTCTTTCAACTCATCAGTTTTTATACTACCGTCTGCACTAAAAAGACCATTGCGGAGAGCGAAAAGAGTTACAGAACGGTACATTGCCCCAGTGTCAACATAAACATACCCTACTTCACGGGCAAGATCCTTTGCCATAGTACTCTTGCCACATGATGAGAAACCGTCAATTGCTATCGTTATCTTTTTCATTACTTACAGGTTTTAATGCTGAATTAATTAAGAAAAACTGACTTAAAAATTATAAGATACATTCACCAGAATAGAATTTGAGGAAACGTGGTATTTACCGTATGCCACCTGCAACTTAAAACGTTCCAACTGCAAACCAGCACCGAAAGAGAATGCCGCACCATGGCTGCTCTCCTCGTCATCATTATTGGTAATACCCATCTCGTTGGCATGTCTGAAATTATAACCACCGGCTATATAAATCTGCTGGGTTATTATAATGTCAACACCAAATATGAAGTGGTTTATAAATTTATAATCCCAATGATTAAGATCATCCATAGTAATCGAGAACCTAAAAGGCAGCACACCGAACCTCTTACTAACACCAGCCTGTACGTCGATAGGCATTTTCTCATATTCCTCATCATACGCCTTCACCTGGCCACCGAGGTTTTTTGCCACAAGAGAAACCGACCAATCATGGTCCGGGTCATAATAGTTGAGACCAAGGTCAACACCCACAGCCAAAGAATTATAACTACCGATATATGAAGTGATGAACTTTGCCGTAATACCGCCCACCAACTTATCTGTAAGGAGATAACTAAACGCACCACTGATAGCAATATCCCTCGCAGAGAAATCTCCCGTCTGGACATTGTTCTCATCCACCTCTTTCATACTGCCATAGTCGATATACTGCGCCATAACAGCCCACGATGCCTTTTCTTTCACTATCCTGTTGAATGCGGCACTCGCCGTTGTGACACCCTCCATATAAGTCATGAAATTCAAGTTCAAACTCTTATCGCTGACAGTAGCGAGAAGGGCTGGGTTTTGAAAAATAAGTGATGGATCGTCTTCAATAAGTGTAATATTGTAACCACCCAAAGCAGCAGCATGAGCACTCACGGGCAGGCGCAAAAAGTTATAGCCAGTCTGACTGTCTTGTGCTTTGGTAATTACGGGAATTAGCAGAAGCAGTAGAAATAATATATTTTTTTTCATCAATTTTTGTCAATTTCACGGCAAAGTTATACCATTTTCAAAATATCTGCATTATTTTTGTAAGGTATTACACATTGCCTTTGCGAAATGTTGAATTAAATTCGACAAAATCATTCTTATAACGCAAAAAAATTAAAAATAGTGTGTGGCATGAAATAATACGATTTATTGACTATAAAAAGTGAAAGAGAAAAAATCATATAAGGCAGATTTGGAGGGAAAACGCATAACAGGTTTCCTCTTAGGACTTGTTGTGGTACTTGCCGTGTTCATAGTGTTGTTAGAATTTAACACCCAAAGTGCTGATACACAGACAGACAGCAACCTACTTGACGACCTATCGCAGGACATTGAGATGATACCGATGTTGCAGCGTGATATGATACCAGCCGAAACGTCAGCACCATCCACACAAATCGACAAACTGAATATCGTTGATTCGGATGTCAGTGAGGCAGAAGACAATACAGCCATAGACGACAAGTTGACTGTTACCGCAGATGATGCTTCAGGCATGCTTGTCGATAACGGGGAGGACATCACGACAGAGACGACTGTCGCCGCAAATGATAAACCTTTGGACTTCCGTGTTGTTGAGAAACTGCCTGAGTTTCCTGGCGGCATGAAGGAATTTATGAAATGGCTGACAAAAAACCTAAGATATCCCATCACTGCGCAACAACAATTCATCGAGGGCAAAGTGCTGGTATCGTTCATCGTCAACAAAGACGGTACGGTGGTAGCTCAAAAAGTAGTGAAATCCGCCGATCCATTACTTGATAAGGAAGCTCTCAGAGTAATCCGCAATATGCCGAAATGGAAAGCAGGTATCGACAACGGACAACCATGCCGCACGTATATGTGCATCCCTGTAGTATTTAAACTGTAATAACACCCTGAATTTATAAAAGGAAAGCACCATGTATAAAGCAAAAGAAATTCTTGAGAAAATCAATTTGTATCTCGACAACTTGCCTTATAACCGTAAGCCGCAAACCCTTTACAATCCGATAAAATATGTTTTGTCAATGGGAGGAAAACGCATACGACCGTCACTTACGCTTATGGCATACAACCTATATAAGGATGACGTGGAGAGTATCATTCCTTTGGCATGCGGCATAGAGACATACCATAATTTCACCCTTCTCCATGATGACCTTATGGATAACGCAAGCATGAGAAGGGGACATCAGACTGTTCATGAGAAGTGGAACGCAAACACCGCAATACTCTCTGGTGACAGTATGCTCGTTCTCGCATTCCAGCGCATAGCGGAGTGCGCTGCCGACAAGTTGCAACCTGCTCTTGACCTGTTTATCGAAACAGCTCTTGAAATCGGTGAGGGACAGCAATACGATATGGATTTTGAGGAACGTACTGATGTTACTGAAGAAGAATATATTGAGATGATACGTCTTAAAACCAGTGTCCTGTTAGCTTGTTCATTGAAGATGGGAGCACTATTAGCCGATGCGCCTGAAGAAGATGCTAACAACTTATATAAATTCGGAGAGCAGATGGGACTTGCTTTCCAGTTGCAGGATGATTATCTTGATGTGTATGGTGATCCATCTGTTTTCGGTAAGGCGATAGGGGGTGACATACTGTGCAACAAAAAGACATTCATGCTCATAAACGCCTTCAACCGTGCTGATGATACCCTTCGGAAAGAGATTATGAAATGGGTAACGGCAGAGACATTCAACCCGAAAGAGAAAATTGCCGCAGTAACCGATATTTATAATAAGTTAGGTATCAATCACTTGGCAGAGGAGAAAATAGAATATTATTTTGCACAGAGCCGTAAATATCTCGCGGCTATCAATGTGAGCGATGAGCGTAAAATTGTTCTCACGGAATACACTAACAAAATGATGAACAGGAAGTATTAAGAGCCTCCAACAAAAATATGAATTTCATTGATACACATACCCACTTGGATGGTCACGAGTTTGACGAGGACCGTGATGAAGTTGTGGCACGTGCAAAGGCCGTAGGAGTGAGCAAGGTGTTTGTTCCTGCTATTGACCTGCCCTCCGTAAATACTGTACTTGCTACATGTAAACGCTATCCTGGTTTTGCCTATCCAATGCTCGGACTGCATCCAGAGGAGGTGAAAGCAGACTGGCAAGATGTATTGGCAAAGATGAAACCACTTTTAGATGCACCAAATCAGCCTTTCATCGCCATTGGTGAAGTGGGATTGGACTATTATTGGAGTCGTGAGTTCGAGAAAGAACAGTTGCTTGTTTTCGAGGAGCAGGTTCGTTGGAGTATCAAGTACCACCTGCCATTGATGATACACTGTCGCAAAGCACAGAACGAAATGGTGAAACTTTTGAGGAAATACGAGAAAGATCTTCCAGGTGGAGTGTTCCATTGTTTCACTGGAAATGAGAAAGAAGCGTCGGAACTGCTTTCATTCGACAATTTTGTACTCGGTATCGGTGGTGTTCTGACATTCAAGAAATCCCATTTGCCAGAGGTGTTGACAACCATTCCGATTGAGAGAATTGTGCTTGAAACAGACTCTCCCTACATGGCACCGGTGCCTATGCGTGGCAAGCGCAACGAAAGTTCTTTCATTTTTCATGTCCTTGAAAGAATCGCACAATGCTATGGAATCAGCAACGAGCAAGTTGCTGAGATTACAAATGCAAACGTAGAGAAGATTTTTAAAATAAAAGTCGGATGACCCGATAAAGACTATTTCTGACCCGATAAATATTGCTGTTGACCCGATAAAAGACGTATTGGCTGACCCGATAAATGCCTCGCCTCTATCAAGCTATTGTAAAAAACAACAGGCTTAATTATGCAGATTATGGGGCTTTACTCGATGTATCACAGGCGACTGTCAAAAGAAGATTGAAAGAATTGAGAAATGCAGGATTGATAGTACGTGTTGGAAGCAATAAGAGCGGATACTGGGAGATTTGCCAAACTTCTCCAACAAATATGTAAGTGTCGACTTTTTATCGAAAAATTTCATTACCTTTGCATATTCAAACGTTACAATGGATAGAAAGGGATTTATAACAAGTCTGGGATTTGTTCCAAAAAATGGGACTAAAAGTATATACCAAAAAGTATATGCCGCTCACGACTGTTATACCATATCCATTGATCTTGAAAAGGAACATATTGATTACGGTGATAAGATTGTTGCGGAAAGCAAGACTACTCAGAACTTTTTCCAGCCAGAGAATTTCGTGGTGCTTGAATGTGTGGACAGACTTCTGCGCAAGGGCTATCTGCCTCAGAATATAGTCTTGGAAAAAACATGGCGTTCAGGGCATGGCACGTCTGGCAGATTGGATATTTGCGTGAACAGGGATGATGGCTCTCCATATCTCTTTATCGAATGTAAGACTTACGGCAGGGAGTTTCAACGCGAACTTTCCAATATCCATACAGATGGAGGTCAATTGTTCACATACTTCCAACTTTCCGGTTGCAAGGCCGACTTGCTGATGCTTTATGCCTCTGAACTAAGGAATAATTCTTTCGTCTATTGCAACGAGATTGTCAAGATAGAAGATGATTACAGGAGCGGTGACGTAAAGGACATTTATGAGAAATGGAATAAGCTGACAAAAAATAATGGTGTCTTTGAGGATGATGTATTGCCATACAAATTCAAGAGCAAAGCTTTGACACGCAGACAACTCAAAGAAATAAAGGCAGAGGATTCAAGCTACATCTTCAACCGCTTCCTCGAAATACTAAGGCATAACGTGATTTCTGACAAAGGCAACGCCTTCAACAAGCTATTTTCTCTGTTCCTATGCAAGGTCTATGACGAGACTGCCACTCTTGAGGATGAGCAGATGAATTTCCAGTGGATAGAGGGTGTTGATGATTATGTGTCTTTCCAGCTAAGGTTGTCCAATCTCTACGTTTACGGAATGAAAAAATTCCTCGACCGTGACGTAAGCGACTTCAACGATGCGGATTTTGAGAGACGTTGCTCTAACCTGCCTGATTCCTTGAAAGAATTTATCACAAAAGAAGTGAACAAGCTGCGCCTTGAGAAAAACAATGAATTTGCTTTTTTAGAGGTTTTCGATGCTGATTCTTTCTTGGAGAACGCAAAGGTTGTAAAAGAGGTCGTGGAACTCATTCAGGGCTATCGCATCAGGTACAACAAGAGGCAACAATATCTTTCTGACTTCTTCGAACTGCTGCTCACTACCGGTCTCAAACAAGAGGCTGGACAGTTCTTCACACCTATTCCCGTCGCACAATTCATAATCAAATGCTTGCCGATAGACAAAATCGTGACTGAGAGACTTTCTGAAAGAAACGGCGAGATACTGCCTTTTATGATTGACTATGCCTCCGGCAGCGGACACTTCATAACGGAATATATGCATGAGGTACAGAACCTTATCAACTCCTGCGATGAGTCTAAATTCATTCAGGGTACACAGACGGCTATCAGAAATTGGCGCACCGATAATTTCCAATGGGCTAACCAGTATGTGTATGGCATAGAAAAGGACTACCGCCTCGTGAAGGTCGGCAAGGTGGGCTGCTACCTGCAAGGGGATGGCCTGGCGGAGGTTATCCTTAGTGATGGTCTTGCCAATTTCTACAGGAACAAGGACTACAAGGGGAAGTTACGCAAGGTTGTTGATGACGGTAAAAAGGACAACCAGCAGTTTGACATCCTTCTGAGCAATCCACCTTATTCCGTCTATTCCTTCCGACGCACTACTCGCAACTTTTATACGGAAAACGACTTTGAACTGTATGAGGCTTTGACTGACAACAGTTCCGAAATTGAATGTCTCTTTATCGAGCGTGCAAAGCAACTGCTTAAAGAAGGCGGTCTGGCGGGCATCATCCTGCCAAGCTCCATACTTACCAATTCGGGCATATATACAAAAGCCCGTGAGATTATCCTAAGATATTTCGATATCGTGGCTATCGCTGAATTGGGTAGCAACACGTTTATGGCTACAAATACCAACACTGTCGTCTTGTTCATGCGACGTCGTGACAACTATTTCGCCGACAATACCAAATATGCCGTTGACACTTATTTCCACACTCTCAATGATGTTACTATAAACCATATCGAGACTCCCGTCTCCAAATATGTCGCTCACGTATGGAATGGTCTGGAGTATTCTGATTATGTTACATTGCTTCGGAAATCTCCTAATGACAAGGTTATGGCGCATGATATTTTCATAGAGTACAAAAAGAAGTATTCCGCCAAGACTGCTCCTGAGTTCTGGGAAACAATCTTAAATATAGAGGCAGAGAAACTGCTCTATTTCATCATGGCTTATCCGCAGCAGGTTGTCATTGTAAAAAGCGGTGAAAAGGAAGTCGAGAAGCGTTTCTTAGGTTATGAGTTCTCCAACCGAAGGGGCAATGAAGGCATACATTCAGTTCAACGCGGAAAGAGCATTGATGAGTGCACTCAACTATTTGATGTTGACCGCCTCGATAACCCTGACAAGGCAAGCTCCTATGTCTATCAGGCGTTCTGCGGCGACTTCTCCTCCCAAATATCAGAAAACATGCGGCAGCACGTATCTCGTGCCAACCTCATTGATTTGCTCGCATTCGACAATGACAGTTTCGAGAAAGTAATATCCTTGACCGCTAAAAAAAAAGTACAGTTAACTGACAAATTCGAGACTGTATCTATTAATGATATTGCCAATGTCATACGTGGCATTACGTATTCTAAAATAAATCAGTCTTTGGATGAGACATCAAAGATTGTATTGACAGCAGAGAATATAACTTTGTCAGGACAACTTGAGATAAACAAGAAAATATTCCTGCAAGAGAATTTTGTTGTAGATACTGATAAGCTGTTGAGGAAAAACGATTGTTTTATTTGTTTTTCAAGTGGAAGCAAGGAGCATGTGGGAAAAGTGGCCTTTATAAATGAGAACACAAATTATTTGGCTGGAGGCTTTATGGGTATTATTAGGACAACCTCGGATCGAATTGTTCCTAAATATCTACATATCATCTTGAATTGCAATGTTTTCAGGGATATAGTCCGCATGCAAAGTTCCGGCAATAATATAAAAAACCTCTCTGCTTCAATTGGGCAATTAAAAATCCCCCTCCCACCCAAAGATATCCAAGACAAAATCGTTGCTGAGATTAATGCCATCGAGGATAATGTCGCATTAAGCAAGAATCTAATTTTGAAATTAGAAAATAATATAGAAGGAATTTTGTATTCTGTTGTGGCAGAGCCTCTC
>JAJQAR010000244.1 GCA_021203705.1 Prevotella sp.
TTCATCAGGCTCATTCCAGTAAAATCGACACCAGCATTCGCGAATGCGAACAATGGGATGATATAATAATTGATTGGCACGTCAAGTATGTCTTCCATATCCTGCAAGGGGCTTATCAGATTGTCACTCGCGGTCTCAATGCCCTTAAGATAAACCATTTCCTCCTCAGATAAAATAACAGGCTTGTTGCGGTCCGCCTCGCTCACCTCGGTGCTTGGGAACAGCATGGTGCATTTCCTTATTTTGTCGATATAGTACTTTGTACCTTTCGGCACGTTGGCAGGCACACAGAAAGCCAGAACCACACCGGCAATTGTGGAGTGAATGCCGCTATTCAGCATGCAATACCAGAGAATAAGACCCATCGTGAAATAGAAAGCCTTCGTGCGCACCTGGCGCCAGTTCCCTATAAGAGTGATTACTACACATACAGCCGCCCAGCCTAAATAAGCGAAAGAAAGGTGCTCCGTGTAGCGGATTGCTATTACTATGATACCTCCAAGGTCATCTGCCACTGCCAAGGCAGCCAGGAATATTTTCAGGCTGACGGGGCAACGCTTGCTGAACACAGAGATGCATCCTAAAGAGAAGGCTATATCCGTTGCCATCGGGATTGCCATACCTCTCTCCATCTCTGCATTGTGGTAAGGATAACAAACCAGGAAAAACACGATTACCGGCAGGAGCATTCCGCCACAGGCGCCTATCACAGGAGCGAGGGCTTTCTTCACTGTTGAGAGCTCCCCACAGAGCACTTCACGCTTTATCTCCAGTCCCACGCTCAGGAAGAAGATAGCCATCAGGAAGTCGTTGATGACCGTGCCCAAGTCCATCGGCTCTCCGTTGTGGGAGAAGAAGTTGAAGCCTCCGATGCTCAGGCTAACAGGCAAGTTCCAAAGTTCCTTATACAGTCCACCTAACGGGCTGTTAGCCACGATCAGCGCCAACACTGTCGCGACCACAAGACATACGCTCGAATTCACATACTGGCGTATGGTACTAATAAATGTGTAACGCTTCATAGTTGTATTTTGTTACTTACTTTTTATCCTTTCCATGCATTTGTCTATGAAGGCTTTCATCTCGTCGTAGTGCGACTCCACGCTGAACAGCAGATGCAACTGGTTGTTGGCGCGGATGTAGTTATGCTGCGGATATTGGCTCTTCCAGTATTTGTCTCCACTCAAATAGTCCCACAAGAATCTCACGCATTGCATATAAGGGAACAGGGCGGCTGCGTAAGGCAAGTGCTCTATCTCAACGGGCAAGAGGAAACTGCTGGCGCTTTCGAGGTAGCCATCGGTGAAAGCCCTGAATATGTCCATGTTGAAGCCCACGGATTTCATTTGCGGGAAATCTTCTTCCACGAAATTCGCTCCCGTGCGCAGGAAATCACCGTAGTCCGAGAATATATAGTTTGGCATCACGGTGTCTAAGTCTATGACGCAAAGGAAATTGTCCTTGTCATCGAACATCATGTTGTTCACCTTAGTGTCGCAGTGGCACACGCGCTTTGGCAATATGCCCTCGCGCCCCATTCGCTCCGCCTTGCACATATCGTAAGCACGTGACTCTATCTCTCTCAGAATCTGCTGCACTTGCGGCTCTTTCAGCCTGCCCATGGCATCTATCTCCATAGCCTCATGCAGTTGGCGAAGGCGGAACTCCATGTTGTGGAAGTCCTTTATCGTCTCTCCCAGTTCAATGGGTATGTCTGCCAGCATCGCCTCGAAATTGCCGAAGGCACGCCCAGCCGCACGGCTCGATTCGGGGTTGACTGCTTGCTTGGTGATAGCGTTCGGCACGAACACCATCAGCCTCCAGTATTTCCCGTCCACCACGGTGTGTAGCTTTTCAGGATTGGCTTTCAGGGGGATGAATCTTAGCACCTTTCTCTCTATGTCCGGCTCACCCTTTGCCTCCAATTTCTTGCGTATGTGGCAGGTTACCGCTCTTATGTTGCGCATAACCATGTCCACGTCGGGGAACACATTATTATTGACACACTGCAGCACGTAGTCCGGCTCACCCGCTTCCGCTGTGGTGGCTTTATAAGTGTCGTTGATTAGACCCTCACCAAGGGGTTTGATGTCACTTACCGTACCCGTGATGTCGAAAAGAGATACAATCTCCAGAAGTTTGTTGTGCTCCATAATTTAGCAGAATTAGAATTAGAAGGAATCCTTTTTTCAGATGCAAAGTTACTATAATTTAAGGTCCATAAACCTGCGATAACAGTTAATAAGAGTTAAATGTAGGGTCAATCGTGTATTTGTTACACCATTTGCTTGCATTGTATTAATTATTATTCGTAACTTTGCAACGGTTAAATAATAAAGGGTTAATTAAATATTCTCTGAATTAGGGTTAATGGTAGGTTTCAGACGTGATGTCTGGAACCTATTTTCGTTTCTTCCTCCTCTCAGAAGTCTTCAGGATAACGGATACCAGTCAGAGGTTGACCAGAAGCGGTCATGCCCTCGGCACTCACGCACACCTGTGTCTGCCTCGAGTTGTTGAAGAAATGTACCTCCGCTTCCCCGTTCTCGTCGAGTTGAAGATTCGGATTCCAGTATAGAGTCCTGCGGTAGTCCGTAGGCTCTTCTACGGGTTTGTTCGTATCGTCGGGCTGGTAGAAATCCTCACACACGGCAAACCCCGTC
>JAJQAR010000334.1 GCA_021203705.1 Prevotella sp.
ATGCTATTATTTTCCTGTTCCTCATCTTTATTGGCATACGATTTCTCTGCCGAAAATGGAGGCACAACCATCTATTACAATAAGCTTGTAGATGACAATGGAGATGCTATCCAAGATGACAATGGAAACTCTACAGTGGAGGTTACATACGAAAGTACTCCAAATATAAATAATAATTACACATTCTATACAGGTTCAGTTGATATTCCAAGTACCGTAACCAACACAGAAGATGGCAATACTTATACCGTTACAGCAATCGGTGAAATGGCTTTTGAGTATTGCTCAGAAGTTACATCAGTAACCATACCAATTACAGTGAAAACTATTGGATACCGCGCATTCTATGAAACGGGTATCACGGAATTTGAAATTACTGAAAATGTAACAGAAATAGGAGGCTATGCATTTGGAAATTGTGAAAGTCTTGCAAGTTTTACATATAATTCATCACAAACAAGTGTAAGCATTGAAACAAGTTATGCGAATGGCTGTACTGCCCTCATAACTCTTACCATAGGTGAGGATGTTACGGAAATCCCTGATAATTTGAGTTATTTGTCTCATATCACAACTCTTTACTATAATGCACCAGAAGCAACATTTGCTGATACCACAAGAAAAACATCAGTTTTCGCTAATACAGCACTTGAGACATTATATATAGGTGAAAACGTTATTTCTCTTACAGATTATCTTTTCTGTGGATGTCCTATGACAACCGTAGAATTTGAGGGAACTTCGATTTCAAGTTTGGGAACTGATGTTTTTCATAATTGCACAAATTTAGAGACGGTTACAGGTTTTGAGAATTTAGATCAATTGACAGAAATTCCTTCTTGGACATTCGGCAGAACGGCATTGACATCAATTTGCTTGCCAAATAGTATACAAACAATAGGAGATCATGCTTTCTATGAGACAAATATCACGGAATTTGAAATTACTGAAAATGTTACAGAAATAGGAGATTACGCCTTTGCATATTGTGAATACCTCACAAAGTTTATATACAATTCCTCGCAAACAAATGTAACTGTCCCAACAAGTTTGGTAATTGGTAGTACTGCTATCGATACTCTTGTTATAGGTGAGGATGTTACAGAAATCCCTGCAAATTTAAGCTATTTCACACATATTTCAACAATAGAATATAATGCGCAAAATGCTTCTATGTATGATGGTGCAACAAAATCAGATTTTCAGGATATTAGTACTCTAACGACAATAATCATTGGAGAGAATGTTGTGTCGCTTCCCAATATTCTATTCAAAAATAGTGGTTGGCCCACCACATTAATATTTAATGCCAAAGAATGTACAATCGGTGATGAAGATTTTCTTAATTGTAGAAATCTCACTGATGTTACGATAGGCGAGACAGTGGAGAAAATACCTGAAGGTTTAAGTCAACTGACTGCTCTTGAAACAATGTATTACAATGCGTTAAATGCGGCAATGTCTGCTGGATATACAACATCTGTTTTCGCAGGGTGCAGTAATTTCACGACATTAACGATAGGGGAGAATGTGGAGAGTTTCGATAAATATACGTTCAAGAACTGTGGTGCGCTTACTACGGTGATTTACGAAGCCACGAACTGTGCGACCACCTGCACATCAAAAAATGATGATCCGCCATTCTGCGGATGTAATGCAATTTCTTCAATAACGATAGGGGATAAAGTGATGATTATCCCTGATTATCTCTTTAAGGGGGATGAGTCAGACTTTTTTTATTATCTTAATGGTACCATCAAAATACCGGCAAGTGTAACGAGTATCGGGGTACGCTCTTTCCAATATTGTGAATATCTAACAGGTGTCAATATTGTAGGAAATCCAACAGATGGAACGGTAATCGGTGAGCACGCATTCCAATATGATAAGAATATTAACTCGCTCTCAATTGGAGATGGTGTTACTGAAATAGGGTATAGTGCGATGGAGGAGTGTGATGCTCTAACCAGCGTTAATTTACCTTCCAGCGTCACCTTTATTGATGCGTATGCTTTTTATGATTGTTTAAAGATAGATTATGTCAATATTCCAGGAAATGAAGCCGGTACAATTATCAATTATGATGCGTTTTCACTAGATGCCACAAAATCTGCTTATGAAGACGGACGACCATACGCAAGTGAAATGACACTTACTATTGGTGAGAATGTGACTGGAATAGCGACCTCCGCTTTTTGGAATAACACAAATCTAAAGACAATCAATTTCAATGCAATAGAATGTAAAACTTTAAATGGTTACAATAGTCTTGACAAAACTGAAAATGTAAGTGGAGCACCTACAACAGATGATGCTCCAGTATTTGACACATGTCCAAAAGTAACGACAATAAATATAGGAAGTAAAGTAACGAAAATCCCCGATTATCTGTTCTCGGCATTTGACGATGGTCCAGAAGAC
Organism: Prevotella sp.; assembly: GCA_021203705.1. Classification (GTDB taxonomy): domain Bacteria; phylum Bacteroidota; class Bacteroidia; order Bacteroidales; family Bacteroidaceae; genus Prevotella. The sequence goes on from JAJQAR010000334.1 coordinate 2,422, forward strand.
ACTTATTTTCCACCAGAGGAAGGGCATTTCGGAGGACTTACGGAATTAACAATTCCTTCAAATGTAAAGACTATAGGGAAAAATGCCTTCTACGGTTGTTCGGGTCTTAAAGAATTGACAATTGAGGAAGGTGTTGATGAAATCGGAGAAAAGGCTTTCTATCGTTGCAATAAATTGGAAACGGTGTATGAGAAAAGGAGTTTGGAAAAACTGAGAGGAGATGAGAATAATGACTGTA
>JAJQAR010000142.1 GCA_021203705.1 Prevotella sp.
AAATAGTTGAGTTTTATAAAAGTTTGGACTTATATATCAGCAAACTTGAGCAAAAAATAGATAAACTGCGGAACATAAAGCAAGCGTTATTGCGGAAAATGTTTGTGCAACAATAATAAATACAGATATGGGATTCGACAACGAAAAGGAATTTGAGGAGGTTCTGATAAAGGAACTGACTAAACATGGGTGGTCAGACGAAATAATCATGTATCCTGAAGAGGAGACATTGATAGATAATTGGGCAAAGATACTTTTTAACAATAACAGAGGCATAGACAGGCTCAATGACTGTCCTCTAACGAAAAGTGAGATGGGGCAAATCCTTGAAAAAATTCAGGAACTTGGTAATCCTTTGGCATTGAACGGCTTCATTAACGGAAAGACTGTATCAATAACACGTGATAACGAGAACGACAAGTTGCATTTTGGCAAGGAAGTCAGTCTGAAAATATACGACAAGCACGAGATAGCGGGCGGTAAAAGCACTTACCAAATAGCGAGGCAGCCACGATATGAAAGTCATAATTCAATTTTACCTGATAGGAGAGGTGATTTTTGTCTGTTGATAAACGGCATGCCTGTAATTCATGTGGAGTTGAAAAGCAGCAAAGTGCCGGCACGGCAGGCTGCCAACCAGATTGAGAAATACTCTCGTGAAGATGTGTTCAGTGGTTTGTTCTCGTTGGTGCAAATCTTTGTGGCAATGAACCCAGAGGAAACAATATATTTCGCCAATCCAGGACAAAGAGGGCAATTCAATCGTGATTATTATTTCCATTGGGCGGATTTCAATAATGAGCCGATAAACGACTGGCGCAAAATAGCATCCGTTTTTCTATCAATTCCGATGGCACATCAGATGATTGGCTATTACACCGTAGCCGACCATGCAGATGGGCTTTTGAAAGTTTTGCGCAGTTATCAATATTATGCCGCCAATGCAATCAGCAATAGGGTTAAGAAAAACAGGTGGTTTGAAGGATGCCAGTTGGGCGGTTATATCTGGCATACCACAGGCAGTGGCAAGACAATGACGAGTTTTAAGTCTGCCCAGCTTATTGCAAATTCTGGTGATGCCGACAAGGTGGTTTTCCTGATGGATAGGATAGAATTAGGTGTGCAGTCGCTTGAGGAATACCGCTCTTTTGCGGAGGCGAGTGAATATGTGCAGGCGACAGAAAACACCGACGAACTCGTTTCACGGTTGAGAAGCGAGAGTATAAAAGATACTCTGATTGTTACATCGATACAGAAAATGAGTCTTGTGAACGATGAACAGAAAAAGAGACGTGCTGCTGACATTGAAAAGATTCAAAAGAAACGCCTTGTGTTTATCGTCGATGAGTGTCACCGTTCCACATTCGGTGATATGATGATAGCGATAAAACAAACATTTCCAAATGCACTGTTTTTCGGTTTTACAGGTACGCCTATTCAAAAGGAGAACGAAAAGAAGATGAATACTACAAGTACTGTGTTTGGTGATGAACTGCACCGTTATAGTATTGCAGATGGTATCCGTGACAAGAATGTGTTGGGTTTTGACCCATACAAAGTACTGACATATAAAGACCGTGATTTGCGCAAGGCAGTGGCATTGGATAAGGCGAAGGCGAGAACTGAACAAGAGGCGTTGGTGGATAAGCAAAAGAAAAAGATATATCAGCAATTTACAAGGCCTTCTGTTACGCCTATGGCTGGCTGTTTAAAAGGCGGTAAATACATTAAAGGTATTGAAGACTATCTGCCAAATTCACAATATAATGATAATGTGAAACATCATAAAGCAGTTGTGGATGACATTAAGGATGGCTGGGTTATGCTTAGTCAGAATGGTAAATTCCATGCTCTGCTTGCCACCCATTCGATATCGGAAGCGATACAGTATTACAGGCTGTTGAAAGACGAATTTAAAGAAATCAATGTTACGGCATTGTTTGACCCAAACATTGACAATAATGATAATGTGAAATTCAAGGAGGATGGCCTACTGGAAATCATTGAAGATTATAATAGGATGTTCCACCAGCATTTCTCAATTTCCACATACGGCTCTTTAAAAAAAGACATCTCTCAAAGGCTCTCACATAAGCAACCATACGGCAAGGTTGCTGATGAGCCAGAAAAGCAAATAAACCTGCTCATTGTGGTTGACCAAATGCTTACGGGTTTTGACTCGAAATGGATTAACACACTGTATATAGACAAAATGCTTGAATATGAGAATGTTATTCAGGCATTCAGCAGAACAAACCGTCTGTTCGGTCCAGACAAACCTTTCGGAACTATAAAGTATTATCGCCGTCCCCACACTATGGAGCTGAATATCAACAAGGCTTTTGAGCTGTATTCCGGTGATAAGCCTTTGGGCTTATTCGCAAATCCATTGTACCACAATCTTAAGAGAATGAATAATCTCTTTGAGGAGATAAGATATTTGTTCGAACAAGCCAAGGTAGAGAATTTTGAAAAATTGCCTGATGACAATGCCGAAAGAGGAAATTTCGCCAAACTGTTCAGGGAGTTCAGCGAGCACCTTGAAGCAGCAAGAATACAAGGCTTTCAGTGGACTAAAAAGAAATATAGTCTGAAAGATCCTCAAGGGAAATCGACAGAAATAATAATGGTCTTTGAAGAATTGGATTATATAACTC
>JAJQAR010000273.1 GCA_021203705.1 Prevotella sp.
GTTATCATTTGAGGGCAAATAATCTAAAAGAATAGAAGGACATAAAAAGGGAAAGTAAATAAGGAGCTATGTGAGGGGCGTTATCGGTTGAGCCAAAATCGCATAGGAAGAAAAGTATGTAAAAAATTTACAGGGAAATGACGTTCTCAAACGTAATCTTCCACAGTCGAACTTCGCAATTTGAATGTATGGGAGGAGACGTAGAGAACGTCAAAGTAATTACATTATGTGGATTGTGGTTATAATTATCATGAGGATTACGATTGCAATCATTATTGAGGCAAGGGTGAAGAATATGTAGGACACAATTCTCTTGTTGAAGTAAGAGAACAGAGCAGAGATAAAGAAGAAAATTGTTGATATGGGACCTATGAAAACATACAAAATCGTGTTCAAGGGACCATATGGGATATGGAGGCACCTTGACATTGATTCCAATAAGGCTATTGTATCATAACAGATCTTATCCATAAGGCTTGTTCCCTCGTAGCCAGAGATATGAGCTGCATCGTTCAGCATTTCATTGGTAAGGCCAAATTGAGGAAATAAAGCGTCGAGCATTGTGGTGAAAATCATGAAACCGATAACGAAAGTCATGACTGCTCCTGCTATTAAGAAACCGATTGACACTTTTCTTTGCTTGAAATAAGATAGCAGGGTTGCGACGAAACCACATACTATTGCCAACGGACCGAGTATGACGAACAAGAGGGTGTTCAGTACACCGTAAGAATTGCCCCATGTGTATGTCATGATTTTCATAAGTTCCGTGCATACATTACAAATCTTGTCTAAAAAAGCAAAATCAAAAATTGATAGGATTTCCATAGGTTAAATATAGGTTTTTATAGTCGTGTAACCTGTTTCACGCCTTTTACGGTGCGTAGTTTTTTGATGAGCTGTTCAAGGCGAGATGTGTCCTCAACATTGACGGTGAGGTTGCCGCTGAAAAGGCCGTCGTTGCTGTCGATATTGATGCTACGCATCATGATATGTTCTTCTTTGGCGATGATACTTGTGATGTTGTTGACAATACCGATGTCATCGTTGCCGATAATGCGCAGAGTGATGGAATATTGAGAGCTGCCTTTGCCACTCCATTTCGCCTTGACAATTCGGTAACCGAAACGCTTACGCAATTCAGGAGCGTTGGGGCAGTCAGAGCGGTGAATTTTGATACCACCGTTAACAGTAACGAAGCCGAACACATCATCACCATAAATAGGTGAGCAGCATTTGGCAAGAGAATAATCCACACCTTTCAGGTTCTTGTCGATAACGAGGACATCATTGCTTGAGTAAGCAGAGTCGCCAGTGTGATTTTCGAAATTATAATCTTTTGCGCTGCGGGCAGGTTGCGCTTGAAGCGTATTGTTGTCGTGAGCCAGTACCTCCTGGTAAGTATCGATGATATCGTTCAGATCCTTAGTGCCATCCGCAATGTCACGATAGAAATCACGCGCCTCTTTGTAGCCCAATTTCTTGATAAGGTGAGACACCGCACTCTCGTCCCACTCAATCTTGCGGTTCTTAAGGCGGCGTTCAAACATCTCTTTGGCAAAGACAGTATTCTTAGCCATCAATTCCTTGATAGCCATACGGATTTTCTGTTTAGCACGACTTGTCTTTACGATGTTCACCCATTCCTGCTTAGGAGTCTGGTTGTTGGCAGTCATTATCTCAACCTGGTCACCATTGTTGAGGATGTGCCTGAAAGTAACCACCTTATTGTTGATTTTCGCCCCGGTGCAGTGATTGCCGATATTAGAGTGAATACGGTAAGCGAAATCCAGTACCGTAGCCCCCTTAGGGAATTTCATCAAGTCACCCTTCGGAGTGAACACGAACACCTCATCCTCGTAGAGATCCATTTTGAATTGGTCGATAACCTGCAAGTCATCCTTATTCTCAAGAGCCGTGCGTATGCTGTTGAGCCACTCGTCGGTGCCACTCTCCCCCTTGACACCCTTGTAACGCCAGTGAGCAGCAAGGCCACGTTCCGCAATCTCATCCATGCGTTCCGTGCGGATCTGCACCTCCACCCATTTGTTTTCGGGACCGAGAACCGTGATATGAAGGCTCTCGTAGCCATTGGACTTCGGCACGCTGAGCCAGTCGCGCAAACGTTTTGGGTTAGGCTGGTACATATTAGTAATTAGAGCGAACACCTGCCAGCATTGCATTTTCTCTAATTCGGGAGGCGCATCGAGGATAATACGGATAGCGAAAAGGTCATAAATTCCCTCAAAACCACATTTCTGTTTCTTCATCTTCTGCCAGATGCTGTGAATACTCTTGGTGCGGCCTTTCATGTGGAAATTGAAGCCCATATCCTTCAGTTTTGCGTCGATAGGGGTGATAAAGCGTTCGATGTAAGCATCACGGCTTTTCTTCGTGGCGTTGAGTTTCTCTTTAATCATGTAATAAGCATCCGTTTCGAGATATTTCAGACTTAAATCCTCCAGTTCGCTCTTGAGTTTGTAAAGACCTAATTTATGAGCCAACGGAGCGTAGAGATAGCTTGCTTCCTCGCTTACACGCAATTTAGTCTCAGTGTTTTTTGCATCCCTAATCTGGCGCATGAGGTTCACACGGTCGGCAATCATAATGAGGATGACACGCATGTCCTCAGCGAAAGAGAGGAGCAAGTTTCTGA
>JAJQAR010000050.1 GCA_021203705.1 Prevotella sp.
GGTCTTAGAGAGCGAGAAGATTTTGCCAGAGGAATCGCTGTTTGTTGATGACGGTAAGCGTAATGTGGAGATTGCAGAGAGTTTGGACTTTCACACATTATGCCCCGTAAACGGTTCTGATTGGACAGGCGACCTGCTTGCATTGTTGGATAAAATCAACGGTGGAAAATAATTAATCGTCTGGATTTGTGTTGTTCTTGTAAAAAAATCAGTATTTTTGCAAGAGAATTATAGAAATTGGAGATGATGTTCAAGAAAAAAAGAAGGTGGCATTGTGTCGAAGGTCAACCGCTTACCGATTTAGATAAGCACGTGATGTACTGGGAGAACAAGGGAAAACTCGTTCCGACAAGGGAACTTATTAAGACACCAGAACAGATAGAGGGAATACGCAAGAGTGGCGTTATAAATACCGGTGCACTTAACGAGGTGGCAGAGAAAATCCATATCGGGATGAGTACGTTGGAGATAGACGAGATCTGTCAGGACTATTGCAAAAAGCACGGAGCCGTTCCTGCCTGTTTGGGTTATGAAGGCTATCCAAAGAGTGTCTGCACGAGTATTAACGAAGTAGTATGTCATGGTATTCCTAAAAAAGAAGATGTGTTGCAGGAGGGCGATATTATAAATGTTGACTTTACCACGATATTGAACGGTTATTACGCCGATGCCTCACGTATGTTCATTATGGGCAAGACAACCCCAGAGAAAGAGCAGCTTGTAAGAGTAGCAAAGGAGTGCCTTGAGATAGGAGCAGAGGCAGCCAAACCATATTGCTTTGTAGGAGATATAGGACATGCTATCCAAAAGCATGCCGACAAATATCATTATGGAGTGGTAAGAGACCTTTGCGGTCATGGCGTGGGTATCGCCTTTCATGAAGATCCGGAAGTGCTGCATTACGGCCATAAAGGTACCGGTATGCTTATCGTGCCCGGTATGGTGTTCACTATTGAGCCGATGATCAACATGGGAACGTGGAAGGTTTTCCTCAATGCAGAAGACAAGTATGGTTGGGAGATTATATCAGGCGATGAGAAACCGAGCGCACAGTGGGAGCATACGTTCCTGATGACGGAGCATGGCGTTGAAATCCTTAGTGATTGAAAGAAACTTTATGAGTGATATATATATATTAGGTGTTGAGAGCAGTTGCGATGACACTTCGGCGGCTGTACTTAGAAATGATGTTCTGTTGAGCAACGTTACTGCATCGCAGGACGTACACAAGGCATACGGTGGTGTTGTTCCGGAATTGGCTTCCCGTGCGCACCAGTTGAATGTAGTGCCAGTGGTTGACCAGGCATTGAAACGTGCCGGTATAGAGAGAGAACAGTTGTCGGCAGTTGCATTTACCCGTGGACCAGGACTGATGGGTTCGCTTCTTGTGGGTACAAACTTTGCGAAGGGACTTTCACTTTCGTTGGGCATTCCGCTTATTGATGTCAACCACCTTCAAGGACATGTGATGGCACATTTCATAAAAGAGAAGGAAGATGATAATTTCGCACCCCCAATGCCATTCCTGTGCCTGCTTGTAAGTGGCGGCAACTCGCAGATTGTAAAGGTGAATGCCTATAACGACATACAAGTGTTAGGTCAGACTATCGACGATGCAGCAGGAGAAGCGATAGACAAATGTTCCAAAGTAATGGGCTTGGGTTATCCCGGCGGTCCGATAATCGACAAGTTGGCGAGGCAGGGCAATCCGCAGGCATATAAGTTCTCTGAACCCCATATACCAGGGCTTAATTACAGTTTTAGTGGGCTGAAAACATCATTCCTGTACAGTCTCCGTGACTGGGTTAAGGAAGATTCAGATTTTGTGGAGCACCACAAGGAAGATTTGGCAGCCAGTTTGGAGTTCACCATTGTTGACATACTGATGAAAAAACTGAGGTTGGCTGTTAAGGCAACTGGGATAAAGCATGTAGCTGTCGCCGGCGGAGTGAGTGCCAACAACGGTCTTAGGAATGCATTCCACGAGCATGCGGAGAAATATGGTTGGACAATATATATACCGCGATTCAGTTATACCACCGATAATGCCGCGATGATAGGAATTGTCGGTTATCATAAGTTTTTGGACAATGATTTCTGTCCGATTGACAAACCTGTATTTTCAAAAGTAACCTTTCAATAATTAACCATCAATATTAATACTATGGATTTTGAGAACAAGATACTGAGTAGGGAAATCAGTCAGTTTATATGGGAGACAGGTAAGACAATGGGTACTGCGGAGAGTTGTACCGGGGGGCGTATCGCCGAGTCTATAATTTTGGTGCCAGGAGCATCGAATTATTTCAAGGGCAGCATTGTGTCTTACACGAATGAGATCAAGGAAAAGCTGCTCCATGTTGACCACCAACTTTTGGAGGAAAAGACAGCAGTATGTGAGGAAGTGGCGATAGCGATGGTAAAGGGAGCTATTAAGACGCTCAACGTTGACTATGCTATCTCGGCAACTGGCATTGCAGGTCCTTCGGGAGGAACGCCGGAAATTCCTGTCGGCACAATATGGCTTGCCTGCGGAAATTCTGATGATATAATAACATTGAAATTAGAGGAGGATCTGGGGCGAGACAGAAATTTGGAAAACGCAACGAGCAAAGCACTTGAATTGTTTCTTGGATATCTGAAAGAATACATAG
>JAJQAR010000376.1 GCA_021203705.1 Prevotella sp.
GTGTTGCACTTCTATGTTGAATGTACATTTAACTTTGCAGTTATAAAATTATCGTCTCAAGTAAATCGTGGAAAAACTTCATCCTATAATGTTTGCAGGTACTGGCAGTGACGTGGGAAAAAGTGTCATTGCAGCCGCTTTCTGCCGCATTTTCATGCAGGATGGATACATGCCTGCTCCTTTCAAGGCTCAGAATATGGCTCTAAATTCTTTCGTTACTTCCGAAGGACTGGAAATGGGACGTGCGCAAGTTGTTCAGGCAGAGGCGGCAGGGGTAATTCCTCACACAGATATGAATCCACTATTACTGAAACCTCAGTCTGACAAAACCTGTCAGGTGATACTCAACGGCAAACCTATCGGCAATAAAGACGCTTACGACTATTTCAAAAAAGATGGACGGGAACAATTAAGGGCAGAGGTCTGCAATGCTTTCGACCGCCTGAACAGTCGTTATAACCCGATAGTTATGGAGGGTGCGGGCAGTATTTCGGAAATAAACCTGCATGACACTGATTTGGTTAACATGCCTATGGCGGTGCACGCAAATGCAGATGTGATATTAATTGGTGACATCGACAGGGGCGGCGTGTTCGCAAGCGTCTATGGTTCAATATTGCTCCTTACACCAGAAGAACGCAAGTTGATTAAGGGTATAATAATCAACAAGTTCAGAGGTGATTTGCGTCTGTTCGAGAATGGCGTGAGGATGCTGGAGAACTTGTGCAAAGTTCCTGTGCTTGGTGTCATTCCATACTTCCATGACATTTTCATCGAGGAAGAGGACAATGTGCAGTTGGATAACAAAATGAGGGAAGCTGGCAATGACGGAAAAGTAAATATCGCAGTTGTATTGTTGCGGCATATCAGCAATTTCACCGACTTCAACATTCTGGAACACGACCAAAGGGTGCACCTTTTCTATTCCAATAACGTTAAGGATTTGGAGAAAGCCGACATAATAATCATTCCTGGCAGCAAAAGTACACTGACCGATCTCTATGAACTGCATCGCAATGGTATGGCGGAAGCCATAATAATGGCGAGAGATAACGGCAAAACCATACTCGGAATTTGCGGCGGCTACCAAATGATGGGTATTGATGTCTCTGACACACAAAATATAGAGGGCGATATAGAAATAATGCCTGGTTTGGGACTGCTGCCTACACATACTACAATCGGTGGCGATAAAACAACTTTACAGGTGAAGTTTTCATTGCACGACGGCAGTTGCACTGGCATGCAAGGTTACGAAATTCACAATGGCATTACTTCTGTGGACTCCAATTCAGATCATTCACCGCTATGTATGAAGGCAGACGGCAGTGAGGACGGGTATTTCTGCGACAACAAGTGCATGGGAACTTACATACACGGAATACTTGATAATTCTGCGTTCACAGATTTCCTTTTGCAACCTTACGCTGAAAAACTGAATGAAAATAACAGAATTTCTGATTACCATAAATTCAAGGAAGAACAGTATGACAAACTTGCCGAACATGTCAGAAAACATATTGACATGGAAAAGGTTTACCATATATTGACAGACAGATAATTTTTTGCGTTTTCACACAAAGAAAGAACAATGATTAACGGACACGGGGACGACATATACAAATACAAGGGATTGGTGAAAGTGAATTTCAGCTCCAATATCTATGCTCATGCTGACTTACAGAAGTTGGAACAGCATCTGAAAGATTACCTGCAACTTATCGGCAACTACCCCGAACCAGAACCGTTGTCTTTGGAAATGGCGATATCCAATGAAAGCGGCATCTGCATTGACGGGGTGATGGCTACCAATGGGGCGACAGAGGCGATTTATCTTATTGCGCAACATTTCAGTGCGCTGAATGGCAACGGCAATCTTAGCCACGTTATCCACCAACCGACATTCAGTGAATATGCCGATGCCTGTCGGTTATATGGAAACAAGATTTTCAACAAAAACAGCGAAGGGGATGTGTTTTGGATCTGCAATCCTAACAACCCCACAGGCACAGTGATACCCTCCCATGATATACTGAAAACTGCCGACCAAAAACAAGGAAGTTTTTTCATAATAGACCAGAGTTATGAGAATTACACCTTAGAGCGTATGATTTCTGACAGTGAGGCGGTGGCACGGCAAAACATCCTGCTTCTGCACTCCATGACAAAACGGTTTTGTGTACCGGGTTTGCGCATCGGTTATATGGTGGCTAACAAACAGATTATAAGCAAATTGAAACGTCTCCGCCACCCTTGGAATATCAATGCCTTGGCGATAGAAGCAGGCAAATTCTTGATAGAGAACAATATTAATGTTCTTCCTAATATTGCCATTATGATGAACGAGGCACAACGGTTACGTGATTTGCTGAACAACATCGAACACATTGACATACAGCAGACATCAACACATTTCATGTTAGGGCGCATATCTTCTCACAATGCATCAGAATTGAAGGAGTTCCTGATACATGAATATGGCTTTCTTATCCGTGATGCCTCGAATTTTGATAGTCTTGACAAACACTATTTCCGTATCGCTGCACAGAATAGAAATGAGAACGATGCCATTGTATCGGCAGTAAGATCTTTTCTTAAAAAAGATAAACAGGACATTCGTTGAAAAGGATAAGAATGATGT
>JAJQAR010000341.1 GCA_021203705.1 Prevotella sp.
CCTTTAAATCTCCATCTGAAACATTTCCTATTTCCTTTGGCGACAGGCGTTTCAAAATTCCAGCAACCTGAGTATTCACCATTGACATTGATGGTAATGCTTTGTGGGCTATGCGTGAAATAATATTTCGGTCGTTGGTATTAAGAGCGGAGCGGAGCGAAATCACGTTTTGCTCCAAATCTGACTTGAAACAAGACAGTATCTCCCGTTCTGCCTCCTCATCACCACAGGCAAAAGCAGTGAGACCAGAAAAGCAGTCAGCTTCTTTTGTTTTTATTTTATCCGTAGTTGTTATCCCTGCACCTGTAACCTTCGACAAAACATCCGCCAACTCTCTGATTGTAAATGGTTTAAATAAGCAGGCATCAAAACCGATAGACAATAATGAAGGCTCTATGTCACGCTCATGGGCTGTCATGCCGATAATCTTGATGCCTTTATGATCGAACTTGCCAATCAATTCCTTACCACTCATGGCTGGCATCTCTATATCAGTTAACAAAATGCCGAAACACCTACTTCCAAGCAAGTGTAAACCTTCGTCAACCTCTCTACAAATGGTAACATTCCACTTCCCATTCGTTAATTTAGCAAGCATTTCAGTAAGTAATTTAAGTTGCAATGGATCATCATCTATCACTAAAATTTCCTGACATTCACCAGATAATTCTATGTTGATACCCGTATTTTCTTCCGACTTCTGTGCAGCAGGAACTTCCTTTACATCAGTGATTTCCACTGGAATTACCACCCTAAATTCCGTACCCGTGCCCTTTTCCGATGACAGGTTAATGCTACCGTCAAGCAGCTGTACAAATTCTTTCGTAATCGACAACCCTAAACCGACACCTTCTACGCCTTGTGCTCCTTGTAGCCTCGTAAAAGCTTCAAAAATCCTTTCACTTTCCTCCTTAGTCATGCCTTGCCCCGTATCAGCAACATTCATACACAACTTTCCACCTTTGACAAAAGCGGTAACCGAAACTTTGCCTTCAGAAGTGTATTTCAATGCGTTGCTAAGAAGATTTTCCAAAATCTGACTTATGCGCAAGGCATCTCCTCGAAGCATAAACTCTCCACATCCATCTGTATCGCAAGAAAGGGATAACCCCTTAGAATTGGCTTGGGGAAGCATGGCCTCGACACATCCACCGATAAGTTGCCTTGCACTAAAACTAACCGACTGCACATGTATTTTCCCGTCTTCAAGACTGTGGTAATCAAGCAATTCCCCTATAAGGTGCAACAAATGTAATGCAGAACTCCTGATACTTGAGATATAAGAAACCAACTTCTTGTCATCAGTCTGTTCCTCCATCAATTCAGCAAAACCGGATATTGATGCGGCAGGTGCCTTTATATCATGAGTGATAGTAAGCAGCAATCTCTCCCTCTGCTCCATTATACGCTCGGTTTCCGCCTTGGCATCCTCAAGATTTTCCCTATAACGGCGTTCTTTACGGGAATCTCTCCAAACATAAATTATCAATATCACTGACAATACAAGAGATACCACAGACAAAAACATAACTCTCATAATTGTATTGTGCCTCTCAGCGATATCTGTGTTCAAAGCACCTCTAAATGAGTCTTGTTCACCTTTTCTGATATCATATAGCAACCTTTCTATTCTGCTTGCCAAATTCACACTAACCATTTGCAGACTTTTCTGTCTTGCAGTAATTCTGTCAAGTCCTTCTTTTCTTAGTTGATCCTCAACAACCTTTATGTCGGAAAGTACGTCTGCAACTGAGTCTGCCACATCTATGTTGTGCTTGATAGAATCTATCTCCAAATTGCTGTTGCGTGACATCACCATTGTGTCAGCATGCTGCCTTCTGAAGGCATCGCCAAGACGTGGGAAAAAACCTTTTTTTGTCTTGACAATCTCATAGACGGTCTCGTTGTTTTTCGTGGTATCAGCTGTTTGAGTATATATCATCATTGAGTCCTTGCCCTCTTGAAAGTCATTAAGTCTGTTTTTGTAGTATTCGCCTGGATTATTGCTTGCTATGGCAGACATCATAAGTACAGTATTCTTACGTTTTTGCTGCAATAATATCTTCAATGTGTCGATACGTAATTTCTGGTCATCTTCGTCAGTAATCTCCTCTAATTTGTCGGCAATATCAAGCGTTTTGTTTAAAGAAAAATCAAACTCAACCATATCGTGTGACAAGCCCGACATTATCGTATGCCCTTTATTGTCAACATCCATAAGACAGTTAATCAAGCTGTCGGCGACACATCTGCGCTCCATTAGCAGTTGTTCCTCATCGTTTATGCGCAATAGAGACTGCATATTGCCATACAATAACACTATGGCTAAGCAGACAACAAGCACTAAAAGCACGTAGCCAACAGCCACCTTCAATGGTATGTTCGACCTAAACATAATTTTTCGCTATTTAACCTCTGCGAAATTAAGAAAAATACATGAAAAAAAGCATTCTCATAGAAACAAAAAAACCGTGCCTGTGGCATCACGCTACAAACACGGTAAAAAACACCTAATACTTCTCTATAATTAAACTATATTTGAATTTGTGGGTGTCTTCTTGTCGAGACTTTATTATTCAACAATTCCATCAGCAAGAGAATCACAAACTACAGTATCACATAC
>JAJQAR010000265.1 GCA_021203705.1 Prevotella sp.
TGTCTATGCCGCCATGGAAATGATTCGGGCGCGGCTCACCGAAATTCCCTGCCAATGACAAAGGATAATTTACGGGTGGTGTGAACGATAAGGCGGCGGCAAGCAGGATTGTTGACAAAAAACCAAACACGATTGTTAAAACTTTGTTGGTTGTCAGTATGCCTTGAAACTCATGTCAAGACCTTTTACGGAATGGGTAAGTGCTCCTACCGAAACATAATCCACGCCACACTCTGCATATTCCCTGATAGTATCTAACGTGATACCGCCACTGGACTCTGTCTCATATCTTCCGCCAATCATCTCTACTGCCTTCTTGGTGTCCTCTAATGAGAAATTGTCAAGCATTATCCTGTCAATGCCCCCGATATCAAGCACCTGTTGCAGTTCACCGAGATGACGCACCTCAATCTCGATTTTCAAGTCTAATGAATTCTCCTTAAGATAGGCATGACACCTGCTGAGGGCGTTCTCTATACCTCCGGCAAAGTCAATATGATTGTCTTTCAGCAAAATCATGTCAAACAGTCCGATACGGTGATTTACACCTCCTCCGATTTTCACTGCCTGCTTCTCAAGCATACGCATTCCAGGAGTGGTCTTCCTCGTATCAAGCACACATGTCTTTGTGCCTTTCAGCTTCTCCACATATTTGTTCGTCATGGTGGCGATACCGCTCATCCTCTGCATGATGTTCAGCATAAGACGCTCTGTCTGCAAAAGGGAACGCACCTTACCGCTAACAATCATCGCGATGTCTCCTTTCTTTACCTTAGTACCGTCTTCCATCATAACCTGCACTTCCATAGATGGGTCAAAACGATGGAAAACCTTCTTTGCAACCTCCACACCAGCGAGTACTCCATCCTCCTTTATGAGTAGATGCGACTTTCCCATGGCATCATCAGGGATACAACATAATGTGGTGTGGTCGCCATCGCCAATATCTTCTGCGAAGGATAAGTCAATCAACCTATCCTCCAACTCATCAACTGAATACATATTTTGATTATCTGGCATTAAAGATAAACACCTACTCCAATACGTAAACCAATCCTTGAATAGTCTGAATGGTTGGTGAACGACTGGTCGTAATATATCGCTGGCTCAAGGGTTACCGTCTTGCTCAAGAAGAACGCATAGCCCACCTCGATACCTGGCATAAAGTCGTTATAACTGTGATAATTGTGCACATACTTCAAATTGACACCTAAATACAACCCGTTCTGGATTATATAATACCTGCCACCGACACCAAGTGACACCTCATCTGCAACGGTCTTGTTTCCGTTGTGCTGCCAGCCGATCTGACCAAGAAGCATCCAGTTGTCAGTAAACAGATAACCACCCCTACCCTCGATACCGAAGTTCAGGTCATCCGCCCCACAGTAATTAAGATTTAAACCCGTCAAGGATGTTTGAATATAATGCTTACCATGCTCAAACTGAGCGTGACTTGAGATTGCCACTGACAGGACAACCAATAACATTAATACTTTTTTCATATTTATCTATTTTTTATTTGTTTGCTAATGACTTCTGATATTTGGCATACCAGAGGAAAAACAGTACTGCGGAAACTATGAATACAACTACTGCCACGATATAGCCCACTGTTGTACTTAGACCGAATGCATCCTTTGAGATCAACAGGAAGGAGATACAAACGGATGTCATGAACAGGGCTGGTATCAGCGTTATGATGTATGGCTTTTTATTCATCACAAGGAACACGGTGATAGTCCAGAGTGCGAATGCCGCCAATGTCTGGTTTGCCCACCCGAAATAGTTCCATATCACGTTGAAACCATCTGGTTTTGCTATATTGAACCACAACAGGCACAATGTCAGGGCGAATAGCGGTATGCAAATATACATCCTTTTCCTGATAGTGCGCTGCTCCAAATGGATAAATTCAGCGATAATTAGCCGTGCACTGCGCAATGCGGTATCTCCACTGGTTATCGGGGCTGCAACGACACCTAAGATAGCTAATGCGCCGCCCAAAATACCAAGCCAACCGTTTGATACCGTCGTAACCACTTCCGGCGCCTGCAATGACAAAGATGCACCGATTTCTGCCGCTCCGCCTCCATAGAAGAAATATGATGAAACAGAAGCCCAAACCAATGCAACAACACCTTCGGTAATCATCGCACCATAGAACAATGGGCGACCTTGTTTTTCCTTTGCCATACAACGAGCCATAAGAGGACTCTGCGTGGCATGGAAGCCGCTTATAGCTCCACAGGCTATCGTTATGAATAGACAAGGGAATATCGGTTGTGACTCATGCATATTATGAAGTCCGTCAAATACTTCCGGAATGGTAGGCCATTTGATGAAAAGGACAACCATCAAAGCCAAAGCCATGAAAAGCATTGCGATGGCAAACAACGGATATATACGCCCGATTATCTTGTCTATCGACAGCATCGTCGCTAAAAAATAATAGAAGAATATTATCAAGCACCATATAAATACCCAATTCGAGGAATCACTGCACAGTTTCCCTAAAATGAGGGCTGGACTGAATACGAACACGGTACCGACCATCATAAGTAGGAAAACAGAAAACACGAGCATTACCTTCCTCGCTTTCTTTCCCAAATAATGA
>JAJQAR010000121.1 GCA_021203705.1 Prevotella sp.
TGATGTTTATAAGCATGCTCGGCATGGCTTTCGGTCACTCAAGCATCGTTCTTTATATCTCTATCGCTCTTGTCGGCTATGGCAACTCAAACGTTTTCTCTATAATTTTCTCTCAGGCTCTGCTTGCTATTCCTGAGAAACAGAATGAGGTTTCGGGTCTGATGGTAATGGGCCTTTTCGGTGGTACTGTTTTCCCTCTTATCATGGGTTTCGCCAGTGATGCTTTCGGTCAGATAAGTGCGGTCTGCGTCATGGCAATCGGCGTGATTTACTTGTTGACATATATTAATCGTATTAAAAGCACAAAATAATATTATGAAAAAGTTGGTAGTTGGTTTAGGGGAAATCCTTTGGGATATCCTTCCTGATGGTAAGAAAAATTTAGGTGGAGCACCTGCTAATTTCGCTTTTCATGCCAGTCAGTTCGGTCTCGACTCTATGGCTGTCAGTGCCATAGGAAATGATAGCTTGGCTGTGGAGACGCAAAATGCTCTCAATGAGAAAAAACTACATTGCGTAATGCAACGGGTGGATTATCCTACGGGACAGGTGCTTGTCACTCTCGATAAGGAGGGCATACCTTCTTATAACATAAAGGAAAATGTAGCATGGGACAATATACAGTTCACACCTGAGATTGAGGAAATAGCCCGTAGTTGTCAGGCTGTCTGCTTCGGGTCTCTCGCTCAACGTAGTGACGTGTCCCGTAACACGATAAAAAAGTTTATTGAGACTACCCCTGATAATTGCATGCGCATATTCGACATCAACCTGCGGCAGAGTTTCTATACGAAAGATATTATCCAACAGTCCATGGATATGTGTAATGTTCTGAAAATTAACGATGAGGAACTTGTTACTATCGGACGTATATTCGAATATCCTGGTTTGGATGCTGAACATAAGTGCTGGCATCTGTTGGAGAAATACAACCTCGACACGCTTATCCTTACGTGTGGCGTTAACGGTAGTTATGTTTTCACCAAAGGTAAGTCGTCATTCTTGACTACTCCTATGGTGGATGTGGTGGACACCGTCGGTGCTGGTGACTCGTTCACTGGTTCTTTCTGTGCTGCCCGCCTGAAAGGAATGTCTGTGGAGGATGCTCATAAATTGGCTGTTGAGGTGAGCGCATTCGTATGCACTAAGAATGGTGCTATGCCTACCCTCCCTTCTTCATTCATAGATATACTTACTTCATAAAATACTCTCTCTTTGGTTCATCCGACATCTTGGGTGTATTTAAATGTCATGAAATATAAGGTATTGTTTTTTAGGTAAAAAGATTTGGATTGTATTATTCTATTGGTTGATTCATCACATGATTTTTGTCGCCCTGATGACGCTTGAACCAAATAAAAAATCCCTGTTTCGCCATGAAACAGGGATTTTTTATTTTTATATAAGTTGTTAATTATTCCTCAACTGGTGCTTCAGCTTCTTCTACTGCCTCAACAGCTTCTTCAGCCTTTGGAGCTTCCTCAACTGCAACTTCCTCTGCCTTCGGTGCTTCCTCAACTGGTGCTTGTGCGGCATTCTCAGCAACTACCTTTACAGGAATCTCTACCTCTACTTCTTTGTGAAGATGTACGTGTGCTACATAGTCACCAAGTGCCTTCGCATCGTGCATAGTGATGATCTTGCGGTCGATGTCAAAACCTTTCTTCTGCAACTCTGCTGCAATCATTGCTGCATTTACTGAACCGTAGGTTACTCCATTGGCACTGACTTTCATCTCTATTACCAATGAAACGTCATTCAATGTCTGTGCCTTCTTGTCGGCGGCTTCCTTTATTGCGGCGAGCTTGCGTGCCTGCTGCCTCAAATTCTCTGCCAATACCTTCTTTGCTGAAGGGGTTGCCATGATTGCCTTTCCTGTCGGGAGAAGATAGTTGCGGCCATAACCTGCCTTTACGTTAACGATATCGTTCTTATAACCTAAGCCGATAATGTCTTCTTTAAGTATTATTTCCATATCCTATCCTCCTTTATTTCATCAAGTCTGTTACGTATGGAAGCAATGCCAACTGGCGTGCGCGCTTGATGGCTGTTGCTACTCGACGCTGATACTTAAGTGATGTTCCAGTAATCCTACGTGGAAGTATCTTTCCCTGCTCGTTCAGGAATTTCTTCAAGAACTCCGGGTCTTTGTAGTCTATATATTTTATTCCGCTCTTCTTGAAACGGCAATACTTCTTCTTCTTCGTGTCAACTGAAGGTGGGGTCAAATACCTGATTTCTGATTCCTGTGCCATAATTATGCCTCCTCTTCTTTTTTAGCTAATTTCTTCCTTCTCTTTTCAGCATACTGGATAGCATACTTGTCGAGTTTAACTGTTAAAAATCGGATTACCTTCTCATCGCGACGGTAACCTGTCTCAAGAATTTTGATTACTTCTGGCTCTGCCTTGAATTCCACAAGACAGTAAAAGCCTGTGGACTTCTTTTGAATGGCGTAAGCCATCTTCTTCAATCCCCAGATCTCCTCATTCAGAATTTCAGCACCTTTGTCGGTAAGCACTTTCTTGAATTTAGCGACCGTTTCCTTCATCTGATCTTCAGACAAAACGGGAGTTAAAATGAAAACGGTTTCGTATTGATTCATACTACT
>JAJQAR010000255.1 GCA_021203705.1 Prevotella sp.
GTTATCTAAAACGAGAGTAACCCATCTTGCGGTGTTTATTTGCCACTTGAAATTTTTGGCGACTTACAGTAAGTAGTTCCATACCAGCCCGTATCATGCTTGTATCTGGAAATGGCGATAGATGGGCTTATTCCATATTTCTTTGCTTGTGTCGCAATAGATTTTACAATAGAACTTGGATTTAGACTTCTACAATTAACGTTCATAATATTTTTCCACACATCATCTGGTATAAGCATTTGACGGGCAAAAATATTTGCCTCCTTTTCTAATGGATCATTTGAATATTCATTTTTATCAATAGTAATAAAATCTTTATGATCATCAGAAAAATGCTTTTCTATATGGCATAATTCATGGAGAATATCAAAAGCCAATTTATCCTTATCATTATATCTATATGTCACAGTTATACACGGATGACCATTTGATTTTGTTGAATATGCATCTATTGGGGCTTTATCGAGTTTTTTTAACTCTATATATGCTATACCATAATGATTTAGGCACTCTTTTACAGCACTTATTTTCATCAGTTGGTTGTTTGCCATTTGCGATATTTCTTTTGCCGCTTTTAAGGCATTCCCCTCAACATATTCATTTTCAACCTTTGAGCGTGAAGTCTCCAACCAATTTAATACAAGCCATGTATTCATGTTTCTGTCATCTGCTTGCACTTTTTCGCTGTGCTTATACATTCCTGCTACTTGCAGACGCAGTGCGTTTGATGACAATAAATCAAAATCAAATAACTCTTTTAATCTTTTGACTCTTTCTGCACAAGACAGAACAGCCATATCCAAACGCTTATAGAGATATTTTAAATTAATAATCTCTGCACAAGCATTTTCGTATTCCATGGCTGCCTGTTTTTCTTTATCTCTCTCTTCAATAGCCTTGCAGTCATACACATACGCATTATAAAAATCCATCCAAAACCTATAAGAGAGTCCTAAATGTTTTTCTAATTTTATAGCCAAATCTTCATTTAAATTCCGCTTACCTTTGATAAAAGCATTCAGGTGAGATGGCTGCATACCTATCAACTGGGCAAAATCCTTTTGTTTGATACCACGTTCCCGCAACTCTTCACGCAAGATTTCTCCTGGATGTATTGCCCGAGCAGGAACTAATCTGTCACTTCTTGTTGCCATAATGTGTACTGTCTATTTCAATTAATTCAATTTCGATGCCGTCTTCAGTTTCCGTAAAAATCAGGCGTTCCACCATACCGTTTACTAACCTCACACAACTTTTAGGTTCATCATTCTGATACCTTAGTTTCTCATAATGCAAAGAACTAATGCCTTTTAGCACTTTCGTAGATACTGCAATGTTCATAATTTGAACAGCTCTTTGAAAACCAACTATAAGTTTCTTCTTCTTGCATACAAGCTTATATTTACGGGCTGATGTCTTGCCTGTTTCATACAGTTCCCTTAACGCATCGTCTCTATATGTCACTTTCATGCGGTGAAATATTTCTTATTTTGATGCTGCAAAATTACAAAGAAATTCCCAATTTTGGTAATTTTCTAAGGAAAAATTTATACTTACTTCATTTTTTAACATTCAATCAGTTTTTATTTCATCAAATGAAACCTTAATAAATTCTTCATGACTACAAAATAATCTCCTGTCTATTCACCTTCAATGATATGTAACGGTGCTTTATAAAATTTTTCGTAATGTTGTACTTGATAGTTGACGTTAAGGTGGCAATTTTTTAGTGTGAAACATTAATGAAAATCAAAAAAAATTCCTCTTTATCGGAAAAACTTCGTAAGTTTGCATTAGTCAAGATAAATAAGCAGGAACAATGAGCACAATAATATATCCTTCTCCGATTTTCGGACCAATTCACAGCCGTCGCTTAGGTATCTCACTTGGAATAAATCTGATGCCGCCTGACGGAAAGGTGTGCACATTCGACTGCATTTATTGTGAATGTGGTTTCAACAGCGACCACCGTGCAAAGTTACGCCGCCCTGACCGTGAGGAGGTGAAAAAGGCGTTGGAGGCAAAACTTATCTTGATGTCACAGCAACGGCAGTTGCCCGATGTCCTGACGTTTGCCGGCAACGGGGAACCTACTGCCCACCCGCTTTTTGCGGAGATTATTGACGATACGATATGTTTGCGCAACAGGTATTGTCCCAATGCGAAGGTCTCTGTTTTGAGCAATGCCACTTTTGCCGACCGCCCTGCCGTGCATGATGCTCTTATGAAAGTTGACAACAACATTCTGAAACTCGATACCGTTGACCCTCTATATATAAATAAGGTGGACCGACCGGTCAGCAACGTTTACGATGTCAACAAAATCATTGAGGCAATGAGAGCATATAACGGTCACGTTATTATACAGACAATGTTCCTCTGTGGCACCAAAGATGGTCAGAATGTTGACAACACAGGCGATGAATATGTAAATCCTTGGCTTGAAGCAATGAACACCATCCGTCCGCAAATGGTGATGATTTACACCATCGACCGTGAGACACCTTGCACTACATTGCTGAAAGTATCCCCCCAACGCCTTGACGAAATTAAAGCCAAAGTTATATCCTTAGACATCCCTTGCTCTGCCTCATATTGAATATAACCA
>JAJQAR010000081.1 GCA_021203705.1 Prevotella sp.
GTTAGAAAAGAAATACACCATCGTAAACACTATAAATCAATACCAAGAGCAGGATGGGAGACGTTCCGCAAATACAGGCATCCTCAATTTTCAAAAAAAATTTTTTTCGGATATTGCAGTTCTCAAATTTTCAAAAAAATTTTTCAAAAATGCGGGCTGTTAGGAGGGGGATGGCGGAAAAGGGGGATACCCCCCAGCGTGACTCCGCCTGTACAATTCAGACCTAACAGAAAAAAATTCAGTCCTTAAAATTTGGATATTACAAAAAAACATCTACCTTTGCCACATAGTATTAAATTAATGATTTGGCGGAAGTCAGTCGGGAGATTAATACTTTCGCCCTTTTTAGTCTGAAAATCATAAGAAAACACGCTTTATAATCAAAATTTAGTCAAAAACGAAAGCACTAAATCTATAAAGCATTGATAATAAGCAACTTATAACAATCAATTATAAAAGACTAATATTTATGAATTTACCATTTGCAGAATCTTGGAAAATTAAGATGATTGAGCCAATCCACAAGAGTACACGTGAGGAAAGGGAACAGTGGATGAAAGAGGCTCATTATAACGTGTTTCAGTTGAAAGCTGAACAGGTGTATATCGACTTACTTACCGACTCAGGAACAGGGGCGATGAGCGACCGTCAATGGGCAGGCATAATGACTGGTGATGAGAGTTATGCTGGTGCGTCATCGTTTTTCAAGTTCAAGGAGACAGTGCAACGCCTTACTGGATTTGAATACATCATACCGACACACCAGGGACGTGCAGCAGAGAACGTGCTGTTCTCATACCTTGTGCACGAAGGCGACATTGTACCCGGCAACTCCCACTTCGACACCACAAAGGGGCATATCGAAGGGCGTAAAGCAATTGCACTCGACTGCACTGTTGACGAGGCGAAAGATACCCAGTTGGAAATTCCTTTCAAGGGTAATGTTGACCCAGTGAAAATGGAAAAGGCTCTTTCAGAACACGCTGACAAGATACCGTTTATCATCATCACCATAACCAACAATACGGCTGGCGGTCAGCCTGTCTCAATGGAAAACCTGAAACAAGTAAGGGTCATTGCAGACAAATACGGCAAACCGGTACTTTTCGACTCTGCCCGTTTTGCGGAGAATGCCTATTTCATAAAGACACGTGAAAAGGGATATGCAGACAAAACTATAAAAGAAATTACCCGTGAGATGTTCGCATTGGCAGACGGCATGACAATGAGCGCAAAGAAAGATGGACTTGTGAATATGGGCGGTTTCATTGCCACACGGTTGAAAGACTGGTACGAAGGAGCAAAGGGCTACTGCATACAGTATGAAGGCTACCTTACATACGGCGGTATGAACGGCAGAGACCTCAACGCCCTTGCAATAGGTTTGGATGAGAACACCGAGTTTGACAACCTTGAGACACGCATTCACCAGGTACAACTGCTTGCAAAAATGCTTGATGAATATGGTGTACCGTATCAGCGACCTGCAGGAGGACATGCCATCTTCGTAGATGCAAGAAAACTGTTGACACACGTACCAAAAGAAGAATTCCCCGCCCAAACTTTAACAATAGAATTATATTTGGAGGCTGGCATCCGTGGTTGCGAGATAGGATATATCCTTGCCGACCGTGATCCTATTACCCATGAGAACCGCTTTGGTGGCCTTGACTTATGCCGCCTCGCCATTCCCCGTAGAGTATATACAGATAACCATATAGCCGTAATCGCCGCAGCACTTAGAAATGTATATGAAAGACGTGAACAGATTACTCGTGGCGTGAAAATACTTTGGGAAGCACCTCTAATGAGACATTTCACAGTACAGTTGGCACGATTATAATATTAATTTTTAAGTTCGATTAGAGCTGGCCGTGGCGGTCAGCTCTATTTTTCAAATTGTTAGATTGGTTCAGGGGATTATTTGCCCTAAGGGGCAATGGCCTCGATAAATGACCTCTGGTGAAGTTTCTCACGCTCAACAAAGCTCAAACGAGTTTGGCTCTGTATTCGCTTAATCGAAACATTGAGCCCCTACAATGGGGGAACGAGGGGGAATGAAGAATTAAAGATTGATTGAGATATCCTTTGACAAGGAAGCAAAGGTCAATACATAGGTATCTGAAATGCGGTAAGAGACATTTACGATTTCATTGCGTTTGATATTCTTTGCCTTTATAATGCCATCCGTATCACTGCCGGCAATTTTCAGCACATTCATTTCGGCAAATTTCAGGTCATCTTCGGAATATAACTTATACAATGTCTCTTTTGTACACCAATGCAACAACTGTTCAGTAATAGTATTTGCTTTCTCGTCTGGCAGTAAAAACTTGTCAGTTACCCTGCTCACACGATTACCAATCCGTTCAATATCCACGGAAACACGATGCTGTTGGGAAATGATTACCGCCGCATAACCATTAGTATGACTGATACCAATGTTCATATCATTAGAGAGATGCGGACAGCCGTTAGCCTCATGCGTCAATTCAACATCAGTTCCGAGCAACTCGTGAATAAGTACACGCACCGCAAGTACCTCACATAAACGTTTTTCCGACTTATACAAGTCAGAAAAAGTGGTTCTATATTTTTCAAGA
>JAJQAR010000173.1 GCA_021203705.1 Prevotella sp.
GTGTGGCACCATTTGGCGAACAGTCCGGAACATCAATAAACAAGAAGCCTCACGTGAACTTTTATGCGCACAAGGAAGTGAAAGCAGCACTGGTACAAGCCTGCGAAATAGCAATCGTATACAATCCTATTATTCGTCGATATGCGCAAGGGCTTCAGTCAAGAGGCAAACATCATGGAGTAATCCTGAACAATGTGAAAAACAAGATAATACACATATTGTTCAGAATGATTCAGACTCAGACAATGTGGGATCCGCATCACGACCAGAAAGATGCACACTCAGACCATGCCATTGTAACAGCCAAAGACAATGAAACAAATGTCATTGTCACAATCCCTTATAATTATATGTATAAGTTGAACCCTGCTGCTCTGAGTCTCGTTGACCAGCCAAACAAAAATATGTCAACAGACAAAACTCGATTGTCGACGGCAAGTTGAAAAAATCAATTTTTTCTTGCAAATAATGACATGGAAGTCTGGGCCTTGAATACTAATGTAGTAATGCTAAAGCCAATGAAAGTTCCATTACGCGTAATACGTCCCAGATACTATAACAACGACAACCTCCGTGCACAAAAAGGTGCGTTCACCTTTTGGGAATCAATTTACCCCGGGATGACTAACGAAAAAATAGATTTGACGGAAGCAGATCGAAGGCCATTAGATGTCAGGCTTGATGAATACTTAAGAGAAATCGAAGCTCTCAAGAAGTTCTATCTATATCAGATTAGGATTCCCCAAGATGCCGCACATATCATATATTCCTATATAGATAAGCTGGGGTACAATGCGTCGACGATATATCCCGGATACGACGGAGTAGCAAGATATATGGAGGAACGGCAGAAAATCTTACCGCTTAATCACAGATCAGCTGATCAAGGATAGGTTTTTATGAATAACTATTTCCGATCAAGTCCCTTTGCTATTATGAGGGTGACAATCACGTTTTTGTCGGCACTGGTGGCCCCAATGAAAGTTGCAACTTTCCTCTCGATGTCCTACTCGTTAGCCGCAGTCATGGAGTAGTCTCCACCGTGGAATTTTATCAAACAGATGCCTATAGTCAGACATGTTTATTGAAAACTTTCACATAACATGTGATAAATTATAATACCTCAATAGACATTGGCAATATGGTGTAGATAGTCGAATCTATGCGATCAGCCATTTGTCAATGCTGCGGGTAGCAGATGAGAAGTTCACTCCGATCTTAAAGACTTTGCGCGAGTCCATGGCGAAGCGCTCGGCGTAGCCTTTGTCATTGATCTGCTGAAGGGCTTCCTCAGCGTTACCGTCAACCTTCAGTTCAAGGATGTAGATATATGAGCCTGTATAGACAACGATGTCGGCGCGTCCGCGACTCGTCGTCCGCTCAACTTCTGTGTTTGTGCCTATAAGCCTGAAAAACAGGTTCATGCTGTTCTGGAAATATATCTCCATCTTACCCGCTATCTCATAGCTGTTGTCATCCAACATGGCCTTTAACCGCATCATGAACTCATCGGGGTTGCCGGAGCGCAGATCCGAGAGAAAATTCCTGGCGGAGAACTGCTTGTCCCGAATTTGAGAAGTGAGATAGTAAGGACGGAGGAAATCAAAGAATCCGTTTTCAACCTCCTTGTTGGGGAAACCGAGTCGATATTCTCCAAAGTCTTCATCGTAGCCGTGAATGGTGAGATAGCCGCTCTGGTAGAGAAGCGGAATGGGGTTGGCATGCACCGATGAAATGTCTCCAAGCATGTTGCCCGTCTGGCTGACATTCTCCAGGTCATTGAGATCAAAGTCCGTCTCCTGCAGAACCTTTACAAGGAAGGTCGGTGTTGCCGTCTGAAACCAGTAATCTTTGAAAATCCCGTACTTTAGAGTATTGAGGAGACTGAACGGATTATATACACCGACCGTGTCCGGATAAAAATGATAGCCGTCATACTTCTCTTTCAATCTGGCGCAGGCCGCTTCATACGTGATATTGTTGTAGGCGGCCAGAGCTTGAATTGGTTCCTCAAAATAAGTGTGAATCTCGTCCTCGGTTATGCCGCAGATGTAGGCGTACTGAGGGACCATTGAAATATCCTCTAAGTTATTAAGTCCGCTGAAAATGCTGACATGGCTGAATTTCGTGACGCCGGTCAGGAACACGAACCTGATGTACTTGTCCTGTGACTTCAGATTGCCGTAGAATCCTTTGAGCAGGTCTCTGACCCCGTCATGTTCCGACTCCTTGTCAATCGTGTCGAGCAGGGGCTTGTCATATTCATCGATGAGTATCACAACCTTGCGGTTATTCTGCTCGTATGCTCGGCGGATTATGCCTTTGAACCGCAATTCCAGATTATCTTCTGCCGGTCCAGTCCCGTATATTTGCTCCCATTCCGTAAGGGCGTTGTCTATAGTTTCGTACAGACTTTCTACATTTTCAGTTACCTTGCCCACACTCATGTCAAGGCTCAATACCGGATACTTAATCCAGTCCTTCTCTAATTTCTCAATCGCAAGACCCTCAAAAAGATCCTTCCGGCCGGAAAAATACGCCTCTAGGGTCGACACCAGCATGGACTTTCCGAATCGGCGGGGTCGGCTAAGAAAATAGCA
>JAJQAR010000293.1 GCA_021203705.1 Prevotella sp.
TGTGATTTTGAAATATACGTCGCATACATCTTCCTCAAGATTCTTGTCAGCATTAATTTCTTTTCCGTCATCACCGATGCGCCATAGAGAAATCTGTTTGTTGCCATCTTCATTCCTGTTGAGAGAAATGAAATACTGGTGCGTCTCATCCTTGAAGAGAAGCAAACCGGCAGCCTCGTTCTCATCAGAAGGATTAAAGACCATGCGAGTGGAGCACTCAAATTTATGGTGTTGGAGACGGCGGCAAACGAAGGCAGGTGTATCCATTTCAGAAGAAACAATATCGCTGGAACGCAGAGCTAACCAGCCTGGTCTTTCGGTGAGTGAATAGAGGTCAGTTGCAGGACCGCGCAACGTCATCCATTCAAGCCCCAATGAGTTCTCGTCAAAGTTGTCTGTTGTCTCGAAGTTGCCGAAAGTAACATTGTCATCACGGGTAACACCATCACGTTTCACAACTAAAGGAACCAATTCATCACCTTGAGTAAGATAAGGGAAACCATCATCACTCCAATTGACAGGAAGCATGAACGTCTCACGTCCCAAGTTCTCAAAGTCGTTGTCGATAGGTCGGCAAGCGAGGAATACAGCCCACCAGTTGCCGTCCTGTGCCTGAACAAGGTCAGCATGCCCGGCACAGGTAACGGCATTGTCATGCTTGGAAAGATGTCTTTGAGTGAGTATAGGGTTGTTTTCCCAAGCAGTGAAAGGACCCCACGGAGAGTCAGACCTGAATATTACTTCAGAGTGTCTGTCGCCCGTGCCGCCTTCAGCAGACATAAGGAAATACTTATCATTTATCTTATACATGTGAGGACCTTCAATCCAGATAGGATTAGTCTCAGGGTGTGTACCCTTGTTCACCAATACTTTCTCCTCACCTATTATCTTGTCGTGCTCAACGTCGAACTCGAAAACACGGATGCTACGGTGTCCGTCGTACTCTGGTTTGTTGTCAGGCGCATCAGCATTATGAACAATGTACGCATGACCGTCCTCATCGAAGAAGAAAGAAGGGTCGATGCCGTCAATCTCCGGCAGCATGATAGGTTCAGACCAAGAGCCGAACGGGTCTTTTGTCTTGACGAAGAAATTGCCAGCCCCCACATTTGTTGTTATCATATAATATGTCTTGTTGAGAGGGTTGTAGGAAATGGCAGGAGCAAAAACACCACCACTGACATTCTGACCATGCATTTTCTCCAACTGTGAGCTACGGTCGAGCACATAACCAATCTGTTTCCAGTTGACTAAATCACGGCTGTGAAAAATAGGCACGCCAGGATAATATACAAATGTGGAGGTAACGAGGAAATAGTCGCCTTCACCGTTAGTGCAGATACTTGGGTCGGAGAACCAGCCAGGTAGTATAGGGTTATAGAAAGAACTTTTATCAGTTAAAGGGTTTGAGTTATAGAAATCGTCGTTACCTTTATAAGAAAAGAAGTCGAATAAGGCGACATTGCTTATAGCACTTGTTGCAGAACTATTCACCGACTTGTTTTTTGTTGCGTTGGATGCGTCAACCGTGTTGCTTGCCGTGAAAGCGAGTAAGCAAGAGGCGATGCAGACGAATATGTGACTTTTATAATTCATGTTTATTAGTTTTTCAGTTATCGTTATTAAAAATTTAATTTTCTGCAAATTTATTGATGATTGTTTTTCATTGCAAATAATTATGTAATAGCAATTTTATCGTATGTTACATTTTTCCATTCTGTTGTTACAAATATTTTGGCGCATGTTACATAAAATGCCTTATCTAATTGATAATCAGATGAATTACAGTTATGTTACACATGAAAATTTTTATGCGGAAGCAAAGAAATTTTCGTTAAAAACAGATTTAAGGAAATTATAGGGATTAATGTTGCTCGTAGTGAAAATAGTCAATATCCACATAGCCACCCAATTTACGTGTGGCATAGTTGAACAAGGCAAATTTACTGCCCATAAACATACGCTTATAGTCGAAAGTCATTTTCACAGGTTCACCGACAGTCTTCCATTCCTTGCCGTCAACACAATAAGCAAAGTGAGCATAATCATGATTAAAGTCACCATCAATACGCAGCCAGAGCAAGTTATCTTGCATGACAGTCTCCGACTCCTCATCATTCAGAAGGATACGGGCCTGTTCATCAATTTTCACCGAAGATATGGAATGTTGCGGTTCTTTGAAATGACTGAACTGGGCACTCATAACGAGATACAGTTTGCCCTTGTTTTTCTCGATAGTAAGTACCCCGCTGTCGCCATTGAAAGCCGCAAAACCGGCACGGTCACCGTCAATCATGTGTTCAACAGACAGGCAGACAGTACCGCGACATTCAGGACCCGTCATACGCTGAGTGATAGTATTGGGAGCGAGGAACAGGTTATCCACGATGCGGCAAGTTTTCAGACGCAGAAAACCAGGACGCTCGGTAAGGGTCCATGCACTGTCAACAGGGTTGTGGTTCCATTGCCAATAAAGGGAGAGGTCAGGAGTGGAGAACTCATCAGAGCCACAGATACCATCGAGAGACATATAGGGTAGGGAAGTGTCGTTAGGAATTTTACCATTCTCATCCCCTAACATGGGCCAGCCGTCAATCCACGTGCAAGGCATGAGGCACGGCACACGGCCGACACCACCACGGTCCTGGAAAATCAAGCCTTACCACTCACCGTTCTTGCCGTCAACGATACAGCCCTGCCCGGCACCGCCATAGCCCTCGAACTCCGTTTCCAAGATTACACGTTTCTCGTAAGGACCGGTGATATTGTCGGCACGGTAGCAAACCTCACGGCGCAAACGTCCTTTAATGCTCCAGTCCATGGAAATCATCAGCAAGTAATACTTGCCATCGTGTTTTATTACCGAACTGCCCTCAAGGAGCCCCTGCTCATCAGCATCACGCTCAAAGAGCTGACATTCCACGCCACCCTCTTTTCTATCCGTCAAGTCAGCGTTCAGTTCCGTAAGCATACCAGACTCATGGAAGATATACACCCTTCCGTCATCATCGAAGAACAACGAGCCATCATGGAAGTGAGGCGGACGACTAAGTAATGTCCATGGTCCGGCAGCATCAGTCGCAGTATAGATAAAACCACGATAAGGCGCACCGTTGGCAGTGAACCATAAATAGAACTTGCCATTGTGATAACGGATGGAAGAAGCCCATTGCCCCTGTCCGTAAGCCGTGCCATTCAACAAATCATATCGAGGGCCATCGTCAATACGAGGGAACACGTAAGAAATAGTTTCCCAATGCATCATGTCGGTGGAGCGCATGATAGGAGCACCAGGCATGAGGTGCATTGTGGTTGAGACCATATAGAAGTAATCCCCCACACGGCAGACACACATATCAGGAACATCAGCGTAAATTATCGGGTTACGATATTGAGCCACCGTATATGAAGGGAAGCAGCAAGCAACCAACACGAGCAGCAGGAATTTTGCAAATATCTTTCTCATAATATTTTATTATTTAGTATTTATCAATGCCAGATAGACTGTTATGGAGTAGATGTCAACCACAATCAATCGACAGCAAAGATAAACAGAGTGGAAAGAACAGTAAAATAAAAGTGTAACATGTTTTTTCTATCACGTTACAAAATGAGCCAGTCAGAATATGACGAGAAGTTATTGTCATGAGGGTTGGTCATTTTCCTTGTTAGAATGTTGTTCGCGATATTCAGAAGGAGACATGCCATAGAGAGCCTTGAAAGAGGATGAGAATGTACTGAGGTTTGAGTAGCCCACCAATTCCGCCACCTCCGAGATAGAGTGACGTTTCTCGGCTAAAAGTGTTGCCGCTTGTTTCATCCTCACATTGCTTAGGAAATTTCTTGTAGTCTGGTTTGTCAATTCTTTAAGTTTTCGGTGCAGATGAACACGGCTTATACCTATTTCAGAAGCAATCATCTCGACAGTGAGGTCAGGGTCACTGATATGAGCGTTGACCACTTTCATTATGCGCTCCATAAGGCGGTCATCAGGACTTTGGGCTTCTATCTTCTCCAGTTTTTCCGCACCCGACTGTTGTCCGCCACTATAGATATTGCGGAGCTGTTCACGTGAGCGCAGAAGATTTTTCATTGTATGTCGCAACACCTCAATATTAAACGGTTTAGTGATGTAAGCGTCAGCACCGATGTCGAGTCCCTCGATATTGTCCTCTTCGCTTACCTTGGCAGTAAGCAGAACCACAGGGATATGGTTAAGATGGACATTCTGTTTGATTTTGCGGCATAGGGTAAGGCCGTCCATTTCAGGCATCATCACATCACTGATAATCAAGTCAGGCTCACGCTGGAAAATCTGTTCCAAAGCCTTTTTGCCGTTGGCACTCACCTCGATACGATATTTATCAGAGAGCTCCTGACGCAGGTAATTACGGATTTCCTCATCGTCCTCTACTATGAGAACACGTTGTTTGGAACGGTTGTTTTCAGAAGAATCGTCAGTTTCAGGATAGAGAACATCAATAGCAGTATGAGCAGTTTTCTGTGTAGAGGAAGCATCCCCTTTCACAATTTCATCCTCAGATAGATGAGCGTTGCCCAAAGGCAAGCGGACTACAAAGCGTGAGCCATTTTCCCCATCAGTACGGTTTTCAGCGAATATGGTGCCATGATGTAGCAGAACAAGAGAGCGTGTCAGGTGCAGACCGACACCAGTCCCCTTATAGTTAAGGTTGTTCCTTGTTTGGTAGAAGCGGTCGAAGATACGTTCAAGTTCTGAAGTGTCGATGCCGATACCACTGTCAGTAACCGAAATCTCGGCAGTGTGGGATAGAGGACCGTCAACTTTAGGATTGTTCTTTACCTGCAAGTCTATTTGTATCGAGCCACCGGCAGGAGTAAATTTAAAAGCATTAGATAGAATATTTAGGATAATCTTGTCGAAGTTGTCAGGGTCAATCCAAAGCGGCAAAGAGTCGATACCGTCATGCAAGAAAGAGAATTTGATTTTCTTACGTTTTGCCACGTCAGCGAAAGTGTCGTAAAGATCATCAATCAGTTCGATGATATTCTCCTCCATGAAGTGCAGGTGCATCTGTCCCTTGTCAATCTTACGGATATCCATCAACTGGTTGATCAAGTTTAATATACGGTTGGCATTGCGATATATAGTGCGATAGAGGCGTTGCCGTTTTTCATCCGCATCATGTTTTATCAATTCCCGTAGCGGACTGATAATGAGCGTCATAGGTGTGCGTATTTCATGTGAGATATTGATGAAAAGTTGCAGCTTCGCCTCGCCGAGCTGTTCTGCACGCATTAAACGTTCACGCTCCTTCCGTGCGAGATAGCGCAGGCGCACCTGATGAGCAATAATAAGAGCGATGATAATAACTGCTATGATATATAAGACCCATGCCCACCAGGAATTCCACCACGGTTGGGCGATATGGATAGTAACCATTTTAGTATCTGACACATACAATCCATCTTTAGCCCTCAGACGGAAATGATACGTGCCAGGAGACAGGTTACCGAAAGTAACGCGTTTAATGCCATGTTGGAGACTTATCCAATGATTATCGTTCATTGAATACTCATAGATGATACGGTCGGTGTTGTCAAGTTCCACAGTAGAAAATTCGATTGTGAAAGCATTGTCAGAGTGAGACAGGTAGAAATTGTCAGCTTCGAAAACAGGACAATCGACAATCTCCCTGTTGCCCGATTTCATGCCCTTTCTAACAGGTTTGCCGAACAGATAGAAATCTGTTATCCTAACATGCCATTTCCTGTTGGCAACGGTTATTTCCTTAGGGTTGAAGAACGTGACACCATTGATACCGCCAAACCAGAGCATACCCTGTTTGTCACGCCACGATGAATTTTTGCTAAACTCATTGCCCTGCAAACCGTCGCCCACATAGTAGTTGGTAAACTTGCCGGTAGCAGGTTGGAAGCAAGAAATACCACTGCTGGTGCTTATCCACAGATAACCGTCGTTGCCACCTTGTATGGCATACACGAAATCGTTGCACAGACCATCGTCAGTGGTATATCTTTGAATAGAATCAGTTTTAGTGTCCCATTCAAGGAGACCTTCCGAAGAACCAGCCCAGATATGACCGTCGGAATGCTCATATATAGAATAGACGATAGATTCCTGTAAAACATATTGAGGTTTAGGAACTTTATTGTTCAAGTCAATGCGGCACATACCACTGTAAGTACCAACAAATAACGAGTTCTTTTTAGGAGAATAATAAAGGCAGTCAATCCAGTTGTTTTCTTCAGGGAATCGGGAGATCTGCTTGGTGTTAAGGTCGTAGCAGAACAGACCAGCCCCCATGGTAGCAATCCATACACGTTTGTTGTTATCCTCCGCAAAGGCATAAACATTTCGGGCTTTTTTGCCGTTGCTATCCAAAATGTCATCGATGTAAGTACACTTGCCAGTAGTAGGGTCGAGCCAAGCCGCCCCATCGGAGTAAGAACCAAGCCAGATATTATGTTCAGAATCCTCAAAGACAGACATAATGATAGAGGGAGCGGAGTTAGGACTTGTGTGAGTGTAGTGAGCCTGCCTGTTGCCCTTGTTATCGATTATATAAATGCCGTCGTTGTCAGTGCCGACGTATGTAGTACCCTTGTCATCGCGATAAAGAGCAGTGACGCAATAGTCGCCAATGATATTTTTGAGAGCCGATTTGCTGCCCCAATATTTGAAGCCATTGCGTTGAGGCGGGAGCATAAGAACGCCTTTCTGGTAAATGCCGAGCCAGTAGTTGCCAGTATTGTCACGGCAGATAGCATGCACTTTGGAGTTGTTTGTGGCGAAATTATTCTCCTCGAAAACATAGTCAGACAGTTGGTGTGTCTTAATGTTGAAAATTTTCAGGCCGTTACCGTCAGTTCCTATATATATTAAAGTGTCGATAGGGTAGATAGCACTCACGGAAAAATTCTGTCGTTTATCGACGGAAATAGGGAAGAACTTGCTTTGTTTTCTGTCGAAGAAAAACATGCCATTATGGAGGCTGCCAGCAAAGATGTTACCGACCTTATCCTGGCGGAGAAAGGGGAAGAATGGCAAGTCCTTGGAGATAGGAAAATGCTTTACTTTTCCGTTTGTGCTTAGCATATAAACCCCATCACCCTCCTTAGTTATCCACACATTATCATCACGGTCAACTAAGATGTTTTCGACAAATTCAGTAGGAATAGGTATATTCAATTTTTCAAAGAACAGACCATCTTTTGTGATGTCTAAACGGCACACCGTATTTCCAGACACCCACAGTTCACCGTTTTTGCGTTGAGCGATTCCCGTGATATTATTTTCATAATCACCACTATCCCTAAACTTGGCAGGAGGGGAGAAATTATCTGCGGCAGGGTCATAAAGTTGGATACCTTTGTAAGTTCCGACGAAGAAGTGCCCATCCTTGTCCTCAAACAAGACACGTACATAGTTGTGAGCGAGGGAGTGCTCATCATCGGGATAATTTCTATAAACGGTGAGTTTTACGCCGTCATAGCGGTTGAGGCCATCTTCAGTGGCAATCCAGATTATACCATTATGGTCGCAGTAAATGTTATAGATAAGACTGCTTGACAGACCTTGGTCTGCTGTGAAATAGCGAGCCGACTGGCAGAAAGCAGGATGGGTAAAAAAGAGCGACAAAAGTAAGGCAATATACCTATAATATATTGCAACGTGCCATCTTATAAATATGTCTCTTTTATCTATCACTTTTCAAGTTGCTTGTCATTCTCCCGTATTCTCTATTTTGCAAAGTTAAATAAATTTTT
>JAJQAR010000299.1 GCA_021203705.1 Prevotella sp.
GTATTTTAAATGTCTTTTTCTCAAAAATGCGCACATTAAAATCAAGTGTGCAATTTTTTGCCAAAAAACGTGTCTAAATTGCTGATTTACAATATTATGGAAATTGCACACTCAAAGAAAAAATGTGCAATTTATATCCCTTATTACCTCTCACCTGTCCTATTTTTTACATTAACAAAGTGCAAGAAAATTGCATATTTATACCATATAAATCGGCATATTTATGTCAGCACTTTTTATTATTATCTACATGATAATAGTAAACTTTCACGTATCACCTGCGGAAAATATTTTTGTTCCAACTCATGGACCTTCTCTGCAATCGTTTCGGGGGTATCTTCTGGCGAAACAGGTGTTTTGAACTGTGCTATGATATCGCCGCTATCGTATGTTTCGTTGACATAATGAATTGTTATACCTGTCTCTGTCTCTCCTGCTACTTTAACAGCTTCATGCACATGATGACCGTACATTCCCTTGCCTCCGAACTTTGGCAGAAGTGCAGGGTGGATGTTGATTATCCTATGGTCAAACTGCTTGATGAGGAAAGTTGGTATCAAAAGAAGAAAACCGGCAAGGATGATATAATCTATATGATTTTCTTTCAACAACGACATGATAGTCTGCTCATCATTGAACTCCTGTTTCGTAAGAACCTTACTTGGCACTCCATACTTTGCGACACGCTGCAAAGCGAATGCATCTGCCCTGTTGCTGACCACCAAACTGACATTCACTTCTTTGTCGTCCCTGAATGTCCTGATTATATTTTCACAGTTTGTACCGCTTCCTGAAACGAAAATCGCCAATCTCACCATAAAATCACCTTATCATTTCTGTACTTTACTCGTCATCATCGAAATCATCATCGAAAAACACTGGCTCCATAAAGGTATCTAAACTGCGACGTTCTTTCTTTGTGGGCCGCCCCGTTCCTCGTGCCCTGTCAACAAAACCGCTGATCCTGCTCATCTCCAACAGGTTATACTGTTCGGCAGAGGTTACGTTCTCATAAACCTGCGGAACTAATTTCGCTCCTACCCTTTGCTCGATACACGTCAGCACCTTGAAAGAATAGGTAATAGGCGGCTTCCTAACGTCAATCACAACGTCTGGTTTTATCACATGCGACGGCTTAACGTTCTGACCGCCTATCATCACCCTGCCGTTCTTGCAAGCATTGGCGGCAATAGAGCGTGTCTTGAATATACGTGCTGCCCACAACCATTTGTCTATCCTCGCAACCACTTTCGCCTCCATGAGTTACTTCTTCTTTTTACTATTGAACTGGTTCATCGTAACATCAATTCCGGCAAGTACAAAACTTTTGATTATCTCAACAGCTGTATCAATAGATGGGGAAAGTGCTTTCAACTCCTCATCATCAAACTTGCCTAATACCCAGTCAATCTGCATGCCTGGCTGGAAATCTTTACCGATACCGATACGCAGACGGGAATATTCCTGGGTGCCTAACACACTCTGGATATGCCCCAAACCGTTATGGCCTCCGTTACTGCCACGGGCTTTCAAGCGTAACGCTCCGAGGGGAAGCGATATGTCATCGGAAATAACAAGGAAATTCTCAAGCTGGATATTCTCCTTGTTCATCCAGTATCTCACGGCATTACCACTAAGGTTCATGTAGGTGGTGGGCTTCAACAGTATCACCTTCCTGCCCTTAATGCTCGTGTCGCTAACATATCCGTAACGCTTATCCTCAAAAACAATATTGGATGCCTTTGCAAAAGCATCCAATACCATATATCCTGTATTATGCCGGGTTCCGGCGTACTCGCCACCAGGATTACCCAGACCAACGATAAGATATTTGTTCATTTCTTCTTCCGAACGTTTCGTTGAGCCAAATATACAGCGACGGATTAAATCCAATAAATACGCCATTATTCTGCTGGGGCTTCCTCGCCCTCTGTCTGCTGCATTGTTGACTTACGCGTTGCCTTGATTGAGCAAACCACAACATTCTTGCTCGTTGCCATCTCAAGGTTATCGAAATGAAGCTCACCAACCTTGATACTCTTGCCGATAGTCAGGTTTGTAACATCTATATCAAGTGTCTCTGGAATGTACTTATACTGTGAAGTAACGTTTATCTTGCGGATAGATAGGTTCATACGACCACCATCACGGATACCTTGTGCAAGACCGATAAGTTTTACAGGAATACCCACTGTGATGAGTTTCTCTGGTGTTACCTCAAAGAAATCAATGTGAAGGATAGTGTCCTTTGTCGGGTGGAACTGTATCTCCCTCATCACAGCCTTGTGCGCCTCTCCGTCGATGTTGAGGTTTACCAAATATACATGTGGAGTGAACACTACCTTTACAAGCTCCTTCATAGGACTTGCGAATGCCAATGCTTTTGGCTTGCCGTTCTCATCCTTTGCCTCTCCATAAAGATTGCATGGAACAAGCTCTTGTTTTCTCAACGCTTTCGTTGCCTTCTTTCCTACGGTACTTCTCTTTGTTCCCGTTACGTTAATCTCTTTCATAATAATTAATGTGTTACTCTAAATTAAGTTGTTATTGCCTAATTTGCCATCACACGAGAA
Organism: Prevotella sp.; assembly: GCA_021203705.1. GTDB lineage: Bacteria > Bacteroidota > Bacteroidia > Bacteroidales > Bacteroidaceae > Prevotella. The sequence goes on from JAJQAR010000299.1 coordinate 2,574, forward strand.
TAGTATCTTCATGC
>JAJQAR010000390.1 GCA_021203705.1 Prevotella sp.
GACGATAAAGTCACAACAATGGGTGATATTTTAATATAGGGCAGAGCCCATAATATTATTAATGTGATATATGAGGAAGTTATTTAACCTGCACAACCAGATATTTGCTTGTACTCCAGAACAGTTGAGGGTTAGTGATACGTAAGATATACTGCTTGTTCAAGTCAGTTGTGAGCGTATAGCTACTTGACGGGTGGGTAGTCAAGAGATCAACAGACTTAGAATACAGTTTTATTTCCTTAGTCTCACGGATATCAATCTTAGTGAAATAACTCTTGTCGAAATTAGACTGGAGCACCTTGCCACTAACAAGGATGTTATGCTCTTTAAGCTCATTCTTTGTGCCGAATACATACCAAGCCGTGTTGAGTTGCTTGTCCTGCGAGCTAATAGTATTGCTCTTTTGTTCACCTTCAGTCTTGAGTTCATCAATATCCTTACTGAGCGAATTGACAGTATTGTCAAGTTCAGTAATGTGGATGTCCTTAGCCTCAAGTTGAGCACGCAAATCCTTTAAGTCATTGTTCTTCTCCTCAAGTTGCGTCATAAGACCATCGATAGTCTTTTGCAATTGTTCAGCATTGATAGAACTCTCGTTTAGTTGTTTACGGAGTTTGGCAATCAGATCACGGTTTTGAGCCATGCGTTCCTGAATGAACTTGATGTTTTCACGGATGCGGTCAGCCCTGTTAGTACCTTCACCATCCTTAGCGAGGTTGACATTGTTTTCAGCCTCGTTGATAAGGCGGAAGCCCTCTTCGATTTCGTTGAAGAGACCCATCATCTCGTTAATCTCATTGTCTTTCTGTTCGAGAATAGTTTGCAGAGAGTCATTTTGGTTACCCTCTGGCAAATTCGGTCCAGAATTTCCGTTTTTACATGCAGCTACGGCTATGAGGCAAGCTGCGAAAAATAGAATTTTTTTCATATTGTTATAAGTTTAATGATTTGTTTTCATTTTTCTTGACATCATCTTTTTTCTTTACCAGCGAGAACAATTACAAACTCACCACGTGGTTCCGTTTCCTTGAAGTGAGCTACTACATCTGTTAAAGAGCCCCGCACACTTTCCTCGTGGATTTTAGATATTTCGCGGCAGACACTGACTTGTCGGTTTCCACCGAAATACTCCACAAACTGTTCCAAAGTCTTGACAACTCGATAAGGCGATTCATAGAAAACCATAGTACGAGTCTCCTCCCGTAAGGAATCAAATCTTGATGCCCTTCCTTTTTTCTGGGGGAGAAAACCCTCGAAACAGAAGCGGTCGCACGGTAGTCCCGAAGAAACGAGTGCCGGAACGAAAGCCGTAGCCCCTGGAAGGCACTGTACGGTAACACCGGCATTTATAGCCTCACGGACGAGGAAGAATCCAGGGTCGCTAATTCCTGGCGTGCCAGCATCGGATATAAGAGCAACTGTAGAGCCTGCTTTCAAGCGTTCCACGATAGAAGCCGAAGAAGCATGCTCGTTGAATTTATGGTGTGACAAGAGGTGATTTTTTATGTCAAAATGTTTAAGAAGAATACCAGAAGTACGAGTATCTTCAGCCAACACCAGATCAGCCTCTTTGAGGATGCGTATCGCACGCAAAGTGATGTCCTCCATATTACCCACAGGAGTGGGAATTAGATACAGTAAGCCCATAATACGGTACAAATATAGTTAAATAATCTGCGATAACAAAAAAACAGTATAAATCTTTGCAATTTTTAAAACGTCTTTGTAAATTTGCGGAGTAATGGGCAGTAATTTTGAGGGAGAGGCGCAGCGCCGTGGTAGGATAGAAGTAATATGCGGTTCCATGTTTTCGGGTAAAACAGAGGAGCTAATCAGACGGTTACGGAGGGCGCAGTTTGCCAAACAAAGTGTAGACATCTTCAAACCGGCGATAGACGTACGCTATTCAGAAGAAGACGTTGTGAGCCATGACCGCAACACCATACGGAGTACCCCTGTTGACACATCTTCATCAATATTGCTGTTATCGTCAGGGATAGACGTGATAGGGATAGACGAGGCACAGTTTTTTGATGATGGATTGGTAGACGTTTGCAACGAGTTGGCAAACAAAGGCGTGCGAGTGATTGTGGCAGGATTGGATATGGACTATAAAGGCAAGCCCTTCGGTCCGATTCCCTCTCTATGCGCCATAGCCGATGAAGTAACAAAAGTGCATGCCATTTGCGTGAAATGCGGAGCGTTGGCATACGTCAGTCACAGACTTGTTGCCAATGACAAGCGTGTGATGTTGGGTGAGGAGGCGGAATACGAGCCACTATGCAGAGAATGTTACCGTAAGAGCTTGGAAAGCGAGAACAAGTCGCGGTGATGACATGAAAAACGAAGTCAAAAAATCATATATAGCATAGAAAAAATACCATAAACAAAAGACATGTTAGAGAAGAAAATAACATTTGACAGGTTTGTAAGAGGAATGCTGATAGCATTGCTTGTGGTAGGAATACTTTTTGTAATCAACTACTTGAGCAGTGTATTGCTTCCATTCTTTGTGGCATGGTTGCTTTCATATTTGTTATATCCGATAGTAAAGTTTGTGCAATACAAGATGCA
>JAJQAR010000323.1 GCA_021203705.1 Prevotella sp.
TCTTAAGGATGGAATTTTCCTCCTCGTCATCGTATGAGGCGGTTGTCATGGTAACATTGCCCTTGCTGTCTTTCCTGTAGTATTGTATATTCAAGGCATGAGAATTTTCAGGTTGAGGAAGATATTTATGTCCTATTAACAATTTCAGACACGGTAACTGATGCAAAATGTCATCTATCACCATTTTTGATGTCGGAGACAAACAAACAGCAAGCTTGCTGTACGGCACCAAACTTGTCTGCTCAGAACTCAGCGATGATACATGTGAATCAGAAATTGCCTGAGAATGGAAAATAATATCCGATGACAAATATGTCGTCCCTTCCTCAAAACTGTCTTTCGATAACTTTTTATAATCTTCATCTTGTTTGATTAATTTCCCCTTCTGTGTTTTCAAGTCGATAATATCATCGCCATATTTACATACTATAGCAGATGTCCCATAATCAACACAAAGCCACTTTATGTTTGGCAACTGATACAATTTCCACACATAAGTGTGCGTATATCTCTTTTTATTCTGTTCAAACAAGGCATCTGATTCACCGTTCCTATTTTCCCAATAATCAAAGGACACAGTGGTTACGAGATTGAACTCATACGAAGGACAATTTGTTATATCATCTATAAGAAATGGAGAGAAATCAATACGCAATATTGATTTCGATTCCCTGCCATTTGGAATAGTATAGCCCGAAGGACCTGACATTCTTTGATAAGTGTCGCCTGAAACGCTTATTATCCTGTCAGCTGCAAGGTTACGTCCCCTTCTGTCAACTACATTGACATTCAATTCTGGACGTACAACTAAATGCCTTATCACTACACCGGCTCTTGGATTGCTTGTATCAGTCGCCAAATTGAGAAATGATATTTCAAGACGTGCACCTATACCTCTTGCATCACCTGCAACGAACTCAAACCTGTCTAAATTTGTCGCTCCTCCATTCAAATCCTGTTGTTCTGCACCCTTGGCAAAAGAATGTTTAACCTGTAGCTCCGTACCCTGAGGGTCAGGACACAGCGTAAACACTTTCTGCGCATCAAAAGTGTCGTTTGCATTCACAAACAATGGAATCTGCACATTCGGATTATAGGCCAGACTATATGACGAAATATTCTTAATGCATACCTTAGTGTTACTTACCGGATTTATCAACTGCGAGAAATCCAATTTCAAAATATAGCTTTTGTCAAAGTTCCGGTTATTATCTATTGTGATTAAATTCCCGCTTTTCTTTATCTCATTACCATCCACATTCTCATAAACTGACAGAATATTATCCCTCGGAACTCCACCTATTGTAAGCCGGAGTTGTGTTTTCAGATTTATCTCTGGCGCATATAACCAATCTTTCTTATAGGAAATGCTGACTGTCCCGATTTTCAACTTATTCAAGTCTGAACTGTACTGTATATTTCCTCCTGGGATATTTCTGGAGTCTAAATATATCTTCACACATGGCTCTATTTTCAAATCCTTGAACTCAACCTTTACATCTATGTCTTCTTCGCTTATAGTTTCATAATTCTCATTCTGAATATATACCTTCGCCCTAATGTGATACGGTTCTTGCCGTCCACATTGACGCTCGAGGCAATCATAAATCTGACTTGAATCTATAAACAGTTGGAAAGATGTTTTCTCCTGTGTAAGGTCTATCCTCAATGGATCTTCCAACTGGTGATGTATTTCTCCATACTGAATAAGAAAAAGCTTATACTTATCCTCGGCACATAGCAATTCCCTGTCGGGTTGTATGTCCTTTACTCCGACATATACAACCTTGTCAACATGCTCAAAAAGGCGCATGAAATTCTTATACCACGGATATTCCTTTGGAGGAAAACTTATCCCCCATGTTGTGAATATATTTTGAAGTGAACTATCACCTCTGTTTTCCAAGTCGATTGTTATTTTTGTTGTTCTCATAATCCGCTTATAGATGTGTTAGTGTGATACTATTGTCTTCCGGGGTATATTTTGTAAACTTCCGCAGAAAAACATATCCTATCCATAATATTACAATGACGATTATCAACGCCAATATTATATCCCATATAATGACTGCCGCCTTCAGATTATTAGGACACCACCACCAGAATACCGTCCAAAGGGGAAAGATACCGAATATTTTGTATTCGTCAACCAATGCCATTTTCCTGTTCACATTGAGCTTCTCAAACCTCTCATCGTATGGGCTCATCACCACACCCGAATATATCGAGTCGTTCATAAGTATCCAGCCTTTTATCGTGATGTCTATGCTGTCGGACTTGATTTCCGAAGATTTTAACTTAAAGTCAACGGATTCTCCATCATAATAGTTCTTTACAATATCCTCTCCGTTCTTGCCCTTGACACTTATCTGCAACTTTTTTATATCAAATCCATTTTCCCTTGACCTATAATCAAACTGTATCTTATAACCACCACGTACCCTTTTCAAACCAAAATTCGCTGGATAGTCAACTATCGTCCCCAATGAGTATGATACATTAGGCACTACTTCATACAAGTAACATCCATATTTCTCATTTTTCGATTTTTCCGATATCAGATATTCTTTAAC
>JAJQAR010000336.1 GCA_021203705.1 Prevotella sp.
AAGTCGGAGTTCTATGTAACCTCCACGACGAAGATCAGGGTGAACGGAGAGATTGTCGATCCAACGGGGACGCTGTGCATGAACCAGGTGGTACATATCGAGCCTCAGGGAACATACACCACAACAGAGAAAAATGAAAATGACGAGGACGTTGAGGTAACTCATATTATAGAAGGAGAGTGTTTCGACTGGTTTGTCGGTACAGAAGACGAGTATGTTGCGGAGAATGAAACATACGGAAAATCGTTGAAAGATGCATTGTCAAGTTACCGCGTGGTATATCCAACGGAGAGCAGTCTTGCGAGCGATTACAGTACGTATGAGAATGATCCTAATAATGAAAATACCAGTGCTACTGGCGATGATGACAAAAACCTATTCACTGAAAACGAGTATGATTTGTTATCATCTTATATAGAGGCAGGACGTCTTGCGCTGTATAGGCAGTATCTTGATGTTCATGTGCCTGACACAGGACTTGTCTTAGTGATACAGCCGATAGAGATTACAGACTATGAATTAGAGGGGAGTGATGAAAATACCATGATATGCTTCGGTTACGTGCCGTTAGTATTAATGATAGACGGACAGTCGCCGTCGCTGAACATGGGATTCAGCAATGTGTCATATCCAGCCGACTTCACGCCCGCCCTGAGATTGGGATTGGAGCAGATGAAGAAAGCGACAAAGGTTGCGAAAGAGGAAGATACGGAAGGCGATTCTACAGACAGTGAGGATGAGAAATATACCCCAATCACAGTGAATTTAAGAGACGCAAGCTATGTCGTAGAAGAAACAGAAGAAGATGGCGATGGGGACGAAGATGACAATGAAAATAAACAAGAAAACGTAAAGGCACTTACATTCAAGATAAGGAGCATAGCGAGGGCTGAAGGAAGCACAACTGGAGAAGAACTAAATGAAGGAGACGGTTCTGATGAAAAACAGCAGGTAGTTGACCACCTTGGCAGGATTGATGATATTGCAGAGGATGACAGTATTGACTATGCGAAGCTGTATTTGGTTGGCACGAATGACACCGACTATGTGAGGATAATAGAGGCAGACAATTTCGGAACGTATGAACTGGAGGTCGGAGAGATAACGCGGCTCTATGCCAATGAGGACAGTTCCATATCAGATAAGGATGAAGATGCGCCTGTTGAAGTGAAAGACATCGGCTCATATATGCAGGTATATTTCTATGACCATTTCGGAGACAGTATCAATGGCGATAAGTTTGTTCCGAAGGAGGGCTGTTATTACAGTATGACGGTGCATTTCGAGGAGAAAGATACGGATAACATCACTATACCGTCGCCATGTTACGGCTCATTCCCGTTGGTAGTGAAAGTAGTGCCTGAATACCTTGTATGGCAGGGCACGAAAGGCACGGAGAACTGGAACGACGACAACAACTGGCGGCGTGCGGACAGGAGCGAGCTCAACAAGTCAGACGAAGACGAATATCTTACCAATGAGGCGAACAAGACCAACAGCGGCTATGTGCCTATGCTGTTCACCAAGGTTGTGTTGCCGAAAGACAGCAAGGCGGAACTGTATATGGCAGGGTTTGCGGAAGAAACGGTAACTGAAGACGTGACTGGAACAGATGCTGATGGAAATCCTACGACTACAACCACGACCTCAACAAAATGGGTATGGACGAAAGAGGATGAGAAACCTACAAATATCTATCCGATAGAGGACAACATCATGTATGATATGATGGTGTATGACGAGAGCAGGGAAACTGGCACAGAAGGCAAGAAAGATACGTTGTTGACAACAAAACGTTACCGTGTGAACCTGTGTGACCAGATACATTTTGAGCCGGGCGCGCAACTGTTGCATGCGGAGCAATTGATGTACAACAAGGCATGGGTTGACGTGAGTATTCCTACTTCGCAATGGACTTTGGTATCATTGCCGTTGAAAGACATTTATGCCGGCGACTGGTACACGAAGCAGAGCTGCAAGGAGACGACCGAGTACTTTACTGACCTGACATTCGAGGGCGACACCGCCAACAGGTCTAATCCGTTGGTTTACCAGAGGAGCTGGGACAGCAATGCAACGATTGTGGAAGTAATTGAGGAAAGCGAGAATAATGAAACAACGATTAACTCATACTCGTCAACGGGGTGGTCATCGGTTTATAATGACGGAGCGGTGCCGTATGCGGTAGGAAGCGGTTTCTCGGTAAAGGCATATCAGATATCGAATCCTGATAATGATGGCAGTGTGCTGTTCCGCTTCCCGAAATCAGACAAAGATTATACAACAACTTCAGTTGAGTTGAATAAGGATGATTATGGACAGTTGTGGGTATCTGACTATATGAGCAGGACGGTTGACAATCCTGATGATGACGGAGGAGAGGATATCTATGTAAAGGCCAATGATACGATCAGGGTGTCATATTCGTTGACGAACGAGGGCTATTGTCTTGTGGGCAACCCGTTCACGGCGAACATGTCGATGAAGAAGTTCATTGAGGTGAATGGCAGTTGTATCTCGGATTACTGGCTGGGGTCGTCAAAAGGTCCGGTAGCAGCGAATGACACATTCA
>JAJQAR010000210.1 GCA_021203705.1 Prevotella sp.
GTGTATAAAGGGCGTGTAAAGATACAAATAAAAAACTATATTTTTATTATTTCAATTGGAAAAGTATAGTGTTGTCAACTTTTTTTAATTTTTATTTATACTGTTTGGAAAATGGAGAAATTCACACTGCCGTATGAGCGATGTTCCGCAAACCCCTCTTCTTTCTCAAAACTGTGATTTTTTCCATGCTCGAAAACAAATACTCCTCCTGGTTTTAGTATGCCGCTTTCACGTATTAATGACGGTATCTGCGGTAGGTTCTCAAGTGTATATGGTGGGTCGGCAAAAATAAGGTCAAACTGTGTATGACAACTCTTTATGAAACGGAACACATCGCCTCGCAGAGGAATACAGTTGTCGTCATTGAGCTTTTTTAGACATTGACGGATAAAAGCATGATGGTCTTTGTCAGCCTCAACGCTTATTACCTGTGAACAGCCTCGTGACAACATCTCAAGTGATATGCTGCCCGTACCGGAAAAGAGGTCGAGAGCCACAGCTCCCTCAAAGTCTATATAGCCATTAAGGACATTGAAAATATTCTCTTTGGCGAAATCCGTTGTCGGTCTCGCCTTGAACGTATGGGGAATGTCGAAATGCCTACCCTTATATTTGCCTGTTATTATCCTCATCTGTTTGTCTGCTATTATTCCAGGAAATGTGCGATAAGGTCGTACGGTATATTCTTTATTTCCGCAATAGGAGCGTTATTGAACTCTGCACTTGGATTTATCACATAAACATTCTGAATAAACGTGCGCAGCTCCTTTTCCAAATTCTCTCTGTCTGGCAATTCTCCTGCGAGGTGCAATTCATCCCTCTTGTTGTTGAACGCCAATTGTTTCCAAATGTACAATATGAAATAAACGGCATCGGGAGCAAGATTGGTGTCAAAACTGTTGGTAAACCGGAAACGGTTCTGTTTGAAACTGAACACATCGAGTTTTTTGTCATGGAAATAGGCATAAAGTTTCATTCTCACTCCTGTAAAACTCCTTCGGTATAGATGATTCCACACGGAAACACACACATGGGTATAGCGCACATCATTGAAATTATCATCAAGCACGAGTTTCAAGTCCTTGTTTATCGAATACACTGCAACGGCATTAAGCGACGGCAATACGTTATAAAGTACGGTTTCCTTTTCATGCCCTCTGATTGCATTGTGATATAACACTTCCTTTTGGCTTTCATCGAATAAGTCAATAGGTATCATCAGAACAGGCGAGTCTATCAACACTTCCGCCCGTTGCCAACCGTTATTTATAAGGTCTATCTCCTTTAACGCCTCACGCAGATTTGCTGCCATCGACATCCCGCTCTTCACGGTATATGGCTCAAACACAATATTATTAATCTCATCCGTCTTAACGGCAGAGAAAGAAAGAGAATACTGACTAATGCGGATTGTCAGTCTCGGTTTATTTAATATTTTTTTACTCCCAATTTCCTGCATTTTCGTTAGGTGTTGTTATATCGCCTATTTTCAAACCTGGGTATTTACCCATATTCGTGGCTTTCTCAATAAGACCTGACACACTGTGCTTGTCAAGTCCTGTAAGGTATTCATCGTAGGTCGTACCACACTCCATGAGCGGCAACTGCCTACCCGACTTCGTCGTGTACATCGTTGCCATAAGTGCGAACTGCGTGCCCTCAGTGAACGGAACATACTGTAACGAGTCGGCAAGCACTCCACTGCTTATCAGTGTCTTGAAATCATCGGCATAATAGCCGTGGGCGTTTTTAAACCGCTCCTCTGCCAAACGTATCTGTATCAAACGTTCCTTAACCACCTGCTCACGCCTCTCCTGCTGTTTTTCAAAGCGTATAGGAGTTGTTATGCACAGCACGCACACTACCGCCAATGCGACAACCAATATCGCCAATATGTGATTATTGTTGATTTTCATCTTGCCCTGCCCTGTTCATAAATCCTCGAAAAAAAATGTCAATTGGATATAACATGATGTTCAATACTTTCGCAAAGATAGAATTTTTTTATTAAGTATTCAAAGTGAGCGAGGGGTTTTAACGGATTTTCAAGGATTTTTAATGTGTTTTGCGTTCAAAAATAGACTATCAGTTTGTTGGTATTATTTGCTTTGAAATGTCACAATATCGTGGTTTATTGTATTTTTTATGTCAGAATGTAAGTTGCTCAATGTCATCTGATGACAATATGTCAACCTTCAAGTGTCCCAAAGTGTCCCAACTTTTGGAACAGCCACAATGCTGATATTTTGTTATTTGGCTTACCAAAGTGTCTGTATTTAGCTGTATTTCGTGTCGTTGTGTCAACATTTTACAGTTTTGCGTGTCACTCACAAAGTGTCCCACTGTCCCAAAGTTTTCAAAAATAATCGTTAAAATACTTTAAAATATAATTTCAGTATAATCCATTATGTGGGTGCATACCATTGGGATTATGGTCAATGCTAACTTTTCACTAAAAGCCGTTGCGAATATAGTGATTATTTCTTGAACATCCAAATTTCCTGCATAAAAATTCAAATTTATTATTTTGCATATAATTTAACAGTACAAACAACATAGAAATG
>JAJQAR010000218.1 GCA_021203705.1 Prevotella sp.
CACTTCCTCAAACTCTACTTCAGAAATCTCAAAATTTGAAAATTCTGAAAAGTCCTTTTTTTCTTTACTCTGTTCCATTTCTTTAATTTTTTAATTATTAATATGTTTATACTATCTTCATTTGTCAAGAGTGCTAATGCACTTCTTTTCAAATGTTTTGCAAAGGTGCAAACCAAAAAGCACAAAAATACCCAACGTTTAGTAAACGTTGGGTAACCTTAAATCGGTGATTTATTTTTTAATATGCCATTTTTCCCATTCTCCATTAGGGAAAATCTTTTTTAAAATTTCTGTACCCTTTGGGTATTCCCTTTTATCTTTGTGTTCTGCTAATGACTGCCTTAATTTATTGCTATCTATCCCAAAAATTATTGAAAATGGTTGCCAAACTGCATATTTGCGATTATCATTTTGTTTAAACGAAAGCCCCAAAACAATGCCCATTTGGTAACAGAAAATAGACAATAACTCTTGGGTACTACACCAACTATATTTGCCGTTTTCCGTTTCCAATAAACCATAGTCCAATGCGTCAACAAAATAACTTTTACCCTCTTTATAAATTTTCTCTATCTGTTTCTGTACTTTCTTACTTGGTGCTGCTGTCTTGGCTGTTTCAGTGGTGATAGTTGAGGCTGTTCCTGCTGTTGTCGGAGCGGAAGCGACCGCAGACACCGGCACACCACCCAAATTAATACGTCTTATATCGTTCTGAATAGCGGTATAACAACATACCGCCAATGCAGGAACATGCGCCAAACCTTTGTATTCTGTATATCGTGTTGTGCCGTTCCCATCCCTCAACAAATACAAGTAATCTTGTACTCGGTTCAACACACTTCTAAAAATATCATCTTCATCATCTTCATCAAGATACTTGTTTTTTGCACTTTCGATAACTCCTAATTCAGAAAATTTTACAATATCTTCCACGCCCATATTAAGAAGATTTTCATTAATACGGTCATACACCGCAATTTGCAGATTTTCAAAATTGCCGTTATATCCTTTTCTCACTTCGTACATCTGTAACTCGGTCTGTTCTGTAATCAAATCTGAACACCATCCCAAAATTGTAGGGATATGTTTTTTTATCAATTCAGATAGATTTTCCAATGCGGACAATCGGAGACTCAAGCTATCTTGTTTCATCGCCTCATCGTACAAACCTAATATTGTACTGTACACGAACACTTCATTTATCTTTTCCATTTCTGTGTAATTATGTTATTTGCAGGAATAGCCTCAACGGACTATTTTTAAGCTGTTTTAAGCGATTTTCACGACACCGACCGCCAACTATACCACCGACCGCCCAAAATGCCGTTAAATCGAAAAGGAACACCCTCAACGGTAATCGTTGAGGCTGCTCCTTCAGGACTATATTTTGAAACTTGGGAGACTGTTAACGGCTGCACGCTTGTTTTCGTCAATCACTCTCGTATATCTCATTACCAAACTTGTAGTACTGTGTCCTAAAAGGTCTGCTGTTGTACGTATATTTGCACCATTGTTAAGTACTATTGTAGCGAATGAATGTCTAGCACAATGCCATGTGATATGTTTGTTAATTCCTGCTCTTTTGACCCATGCGCCAACAGCATTTAAGCAAGCATGATAGCACGGCAACTTGGCAAATATCTTTTCTTTCTTATCGTGTCGAGGCTCGCCAATAAGATTTAATACATCTTCGGTTAACGGAACAGAAACAAAACTTGCGCTGCTGTGTCCTTTGGTTTTGTTCTGCTCATACTTCAGGATTTTATTGGTATAGTCCACGTTTTCAAATGTCAAATCTTTCACATCACAATATCTTATACCACACATCAACGAAAGTATAAATGCACGTCTTATTTCAGGGTTCATCTGTCTGTGAGGGGTGCATGATATTAACTGTCTTATCTCATCTTCGCTTAATATCTCTTTTCTCATCGCAAATGGGTCAACTTTAATGCTGACACCTTTACAGGGATTTTTTTTAAATACGCCATGTTCTATAGCATAATTCACTACCTTTTTAAATCTTGCAAAAATAGCGTGTGCGCCCTCTCCCTTACTTCTTGTTTGCAGATAGTCTGCAAAATCTTCTACCATTTCTTTTGTGATTTGGCTCGGTTTAATGCAAGTTTGATACATCGAGTACTCATCTGTATCTCTCAAGAAATCTATAAAACGAGTAAACGCTGTTTTCACTTCTGCTTTATCCCTCTTTGTATAGCTATCGTAATATGCTTGGAAATAAGCAATGAAATTTGTATTTTTCTTTTCGCTCTGTATTCTGTAACCCTCTTTATCCTCCAATATCATTTGCGACCTTTCAAATCTGATAGTCTTTGCCAAATCCAAAGTCTTTTTGTTCTGCTGCTTTGAAATAGGGTCTGTTGCATTTGGGTACAAATACAACTTCAAAAACTCTTTTTTCCTGCTGACACTTACACCGCCATTAGCTGACTTTGCATATCCAAAATAGAAGTCTAAAAATAGGCTCTCTTTTCCGTCTGTCAACATTTTTGCACATAATTTGGGGTTGTCCTGCTTATCGGTACTTAGTACTCTGATACTT
>JAJQAR010000162.1 GCA_021203705.1 Prevotella sp.
TAATATTCAGGATATCGACCATACTTTTACGTTGGGCGACATGGCGCGCAAACGGCAGGAGATAATAAACAAGTTAAAGGCGGAGGGCGTATTCAACCTCAACAAGGAAATTCCATTGCCATTGTTTGCTCAGCGCATAGCTGTTATATCCAGTGCGACAGCTGCCGGATACGGTGACTTCTGCGACCAGTTGGAAAACAATGTATTCGGTTTCGTGTTTTATCCAGTACTTTTTTCTGCCATAATGCAGGGCGAGAAGATTGAGGCGAGCATTATTGAGGTCTTGAATATGATCAACGATAGGAGAGATGATTTCGATTGTGTCGTCATTATCCGTGGGGGTGGGGCGACAAGCGACTTATCCGGATTCGATACCCTTGCTCTTGCTGAAAACGTGGCTAACTTTCCATTGCCGGTAATCACGGGCATCGGCCATGAGCGCGATGAGTCAATCCTTGACATGGTATCGCATACGAGGGTCAAGACTCCTACTGCGGCGGCGGCTTTCCTCATTGATAATCTCGCTACTGTCCTTAAATATATTAATGAGTGCAGCGACCGTATCGTCAACTCGGTTAAAAACAGGCTGAATGTGGAACGTATGCGGCTTGACATCGTCTCAAAACGCATACCTGAATTGTTATCTGTCTTAATGACACGCAATGTGTCTGGACTCGACAGCCTTTTAAATCGTCTTACCTCAGCCATGAGGCTCAAAATAGAGAGGTCTGCTAATCGCCTTGACGTTATCTCGTCTTCCATTCCGCAATTCATCAAAAATAAAATGATGTCCGAGCATCACCGCATTGACCTTCTCACACAGCGTGTCAAGGCTCTCGACCCTGAATTGACATTGAAACGTGGCTATTCGATAACGCTCCACAATGGCTTCGCTGTGCATGATGCTTCGAAATTGAGGAAAGGCGACAGGCTATTGACTCGTCTTGAGAAGGGTTCCGTGAGGTCTGTTGTGGAGGATTAGTGATTTTCTTATTATTATATGTGGACAAATAAAATTAAAAGTATATGCAAACGGAAATTAGTTATGAGGATGCTGTAAAGCAGCTGGAGGAGATTGTCAACAAGTTGGAAAACAATGAACTTGACATCGACAGTTTGAGCAGGCAGCTGAAAACTGCCCAGGAGTTGATCAAGATGTGCAAGGATAAGTTGACAAAAACGGATGAGGATATTAAGAAAATCCTCTCTGACGAGAAATAACTTTTAACAACTTTATTAGTTTTTGTCATATTTATTGGTCTTTTTATATATATTTCAAACTTTTAAACGTTGAAAGGTTGCTGATTAAAATTTTGTTGCTATCTTTGCATTAACTAATTATTTTAAAACTTAACAAGGTAAAAGAATTAATAAAACTTGGATTTATGAAGAATCTTAACTGGTCTGAACTGTCTTTCGGGTATATGCAAACCGACTACAACGTGCGGTGCTACTACCGTGACGGTAAATGGGGTGAGGTGGAAATCTGTTCTGATGAATATTTGAAGATGCACATGGCGGCCACGTGCCTCCACTATGGACAGGAGGCTTTTGAGGGCCTTAAGGCTTATCGCTGCCCCGACGGGAAAGTTCGTGTGTTCCGTATGGATGAAAACGCTGCCCGTCTGCAAAGCACTTGCCGGGGTATTCTCATGCCAGAGGTCCCTACTGAATTGTTCTGCGACATGGTGAAAAAGGTGGTTCGTCTCAATCAGGATTATATCCCTACTTATGAGAGTGGGGCAACACTCTATATCCGTCCTCTGATTGTCGGTCTGACGGCAAGGGTGGGCGTTCATCCTTCATCAGAGTATGTTTTCCTTATTTTCGTTACTCCTGTGGGACCGTATTTTAAGGGTGGTTTCTCCACGAATCCTTACGTCATTATCCGTGAGTTCGACCGCTCCGCTCCGCTTGGTACTGGTAAGTATAAGGTGGGCGGCAATTATGCTGCTTCCTTGTATGCCAACAAGCAGGCTCACGATATGGGCTATGCATGCGAGTTCTACCTTGACGCAAGAGAGAAAAAATATATTGACGAGTGCGGTGCTGCCAATTTCTTCGGTATAAAGAACAATACTTACGTGACACCGAAATCAACGAGTATTCTGCCAAGTATCACCAACAAGAGCCTTATGCAACTTGCTGAGGATATGGGCATGAAGGTGGAGCGTCGTCAGGTGCCGGAGGAGGAACTTACTACTTTCGAGGAGGCTGGTGCCTGCGGTACGGCTGCTGTAATAAGTCCTATCTCAAAGATTGATGACCCTGAGACTGGCAAGAGTTATGTATTCAGCAAAGACGGCAAACCGGGTCCTATCAGTACTGCTCTTTACAATAAGCTCCGTGACATCCAGTATGGCATCGAACCTGATCCGCATGGCTGGACAACAGTGATTATCGACTAACTCCCCTAAATCTGATATCTAAAAAAGTGCCATTCGGAGCAATTCCAAATGGCACTTTCAACATTATCTCAAAAATCTTTTAATCAGTTATTTACCCGCATTCATCCACTGTAGGGGCCCAATTTATTGAGGCCAACGCCACGAAGG
>JAJQAR010000112.1 GCA_021203705.1 Prevotella sp.
AAGTTAGCTTATTTCAAAAGGTCGGAAATTGATAATTTTCTAATGACTAATAGAGTTGCTTCAAAACAAGAAATAGCAGACAGAGCAGCAGACTATTGTTTTAAAAAACAATTTGGGAGGGCTGGAAGATGAATGTAATGACTATTCCAAATATCCGCTATTATGCTTGCTTGACATTGTGCACCGATAAAGGTAAGAGTACACCCAAGTATCGTATTACAGCGAGTGCAGGATATTATGAACCTATGACAGCTTTAATAGGAGCAGACCACAATATTAGCTTCTATCTGTTGGAAAAGTTGAGGGAGGGAGACAATATCCCTTCAGTATGGCTGCAAGGTAAAAACAGCCTCAACTTTACAGGATTGAAAGAATATTTTGACGATAACGGCAAACTGAATGGTAATGCTTACGGTTATCCATACCAAAGTAAAACCTATTCCACAAAGAAACGAGCGAACCCATTTTATGAGTATCGGAATGACGGTTATCTATTCATAATACACCAAGATACAGCCTCAACTGTTACCGATGAGGAACAGCCTCAACAGATAACGCCTACAAGTATAGAATTGCTTGTATTGGAGGGAGCGAAGTCATTAATATCTTCATATTGCAAAATGCTTGCAATGGGCGGTTTTGATGATACGATAACACAGTTAAGAACATTAGCAAAGGAGTAAAAAATTATGAATAAGAAAAATATTGATTTCAGTAAATTAAAGGGATTGACAGTGAAAGCTGCGTTTCACGTGGCATTGTCTGTTCTGTTGGAAGATAAGACCCCCCAAGATGTTGACGATGTAATTAAATCGTTGAGGGCTGCAAATGTATTCTCAAATCGAATGAATTATAGCAAGGTTAGAGATAGATTATTATCAATTTTAAAGAGGAATGAAAGGGCGTGAATTACAAACAAGGGGCGGTGTTGTCTGCATTGGCAGCACCCCCATATTTGTAAGAATGGATGTATGATAAAGTTACTTTTCGGATAGACAAGGTTAACGAACCGAACCTATCAAATCTTGAAACGCAAGAAAGTAGGTTAGATAAAAATGGAAACCTTAACTTTGTTCGGTACAAGATTAAAGACGTTGAAAATTTTAGCGTGAAAGAGTATTGCAATGGGTATTCCATAATTGGGAGTTTACCTAAACTTTTATTCGGTGATAACGTTTCAATGTTGGACAGACACAGTACCAAAGAGGCAATAGAAAAGTTGTCAGATTGTTTACTTTATGACATGGCAGGGGCGGAAGTGTCAGCACTTGAATTTGGCATTAATACCTTTATGCGGAAACCCCCAAAGGTGTATTTCAGTATGTTGGGAGATTTAGAGGGCAAACAGACCTTCACACGCTCACAGCGTGGGAGCACCCTATACTATCTGCCAAATAGCAAGCGAGGCGAGAAAAGTCTATGTTTCTACGATAAAGCAAGCGAACATGGCAGCATGGCAGGAGCGAACCTATTAAGGTATGAATTGAGATTACAGAATGGGTATAAGCGATTGCCGAGCATTTTGGGAGTACCGACATTAACAGCCTCGACATTATCAGATAGAAGCGTATATTGTGCGATATTGCATTTGTGGCAACATATGTACTACAGCATTAACAAGTTAAATCAGTTAAATTTAAAAGAAGATAGCATGAACAGTGTAAAGACAGTTAAAGACGGTGTGAAGTTATACAGAGCCATTATGTATGACGAAAAGAGTATTGACGCATTTATAACATTATTGAAAGATAATGGAGTGTTCAAAGGTACGAAAAGAGGATATTATAACAAAGTGCGTGAACAGCTTCTAAAAGACGTTCACGATGTTACAGCCCCAAGCGATGAGGATATTAAAGAACTTAATACTGTTATTCTCAATGCCGGTGCGTATGCTTGAAAACAGATTTTGCAGTGTTCCACAAAAGTGGAACAAGAGCCACGATTTTTGGGAAGTAAAATATATTTACAATACTAAATTTGCATGGAAATTTGGTAAAAACATGGTCGTATGGCAAAAACCGCTAAATAATAAGTGTTGATTTGTTCCACAATACTGGAACATTGCAATGTAAGGATTAAAACAGATAAATAAAATGTATTTACAGAATAGAGTATTTACAAAAGTAGTAAAGAATAGTAGATGAGAGGGCGGAAAAGTGGCGATGGTCGTGGTCGTTTGGGTGGTCGTGAGAAAGGAATACCCAACAGTATCACAACTGACATAAAGACGTGGATAAAGGTCGTTTTGGAGGGCGAACAGCCTCGATTTTTGAAAAATCTGAAAAAGTTGCCCCCTACGGAACACGTTAAAGCAGTTATCGCATTGCTTCAGTATGTTATACCCAAGCAAGCACCGATTAATGCAGCAGACATTATAGAGAGAGAAAGGAAGATGTTTTTAAGTCTGTTAGTCAGTAGTCCTGAAACAGCCGTTACCGATATAGCTAAAAAAATGGTAGAACTCAATTTTAACGAAAACGAGCAGGAAGATGAAGATGATATTAACGAGTGCAGAGCGTAAAGCACTCTTGATAGCAGTCTCAAATGGCGAGTT
>JAJQAR010000102.1 GCA_021203705.1 Prevotella sp.
GGAATCCGCCTCATAAAGCGTAGCCGCTTTACTCTTGAAAAGTTTGTCGGGCAGAGCGTCAAAGGCATAATCCGAAAGTCTGGTAGTTCTGATTACGATGACTTTTGAAATGAATTTTGCAATTAGCATCTCCACGAACATATCATCTGTGGTGAGCACCCACTCTCCGTTAGGCAATTTGGTGTATTCTTGAATGACGTTAAGGTTTTCCACGAAGTTGACATCACTTTTCTTAGGTAATGTAAGGGTACATTTCTTGACGTGAAGGGTGGAGTCGGTGAGCACCCAGATTTCGCCTCTGAATCCAAAGTCCTGTTGGTTGTTGGGAAGAAACATGAGATGGTAGCAGAGGTCGCGGTCCACATATACCGTATCAACGATGTAATATCGGTAGAAAGCCACGGCATCCTTGCCGATAGGACTGGTGAACGGATATTGCAACAGTCGGATCTGGTCATCGTAGAGGTTGACATCGGTGAACACATCTTTCGCAATAGTGTTGATCATGTCGCCAGTCTCAATTAAATCGTTGATACCAGTGGAGTTCTGCCCCGTTACGATAGTCTTTTCCGTCTTAGGTTTTTTGCGATAAATATTTTTGGTAACCGTCTCATCGACAGAGAATGGCAGGATGAGTTTGTTGTTGTAAGGGCATTCCTCAATCTGGTTGAGCATCCATTTCTTTTTTTTGAGTTTCTCGCTTTCCAATTCCACAGGATTTATGTCGTTGAGAGCGAGAGTAATTTTCTGGTACTTATTATATTGATAATAATCATGATTAGACAAATCAGTAGTTTTCTTAGCCGCAATGACACGTTTCATAAGTTCCACAGCAGGGTTATCCTTACGGCTGTATTTGTTGCGTTTCCCCTTGATGGTTACATTCTGAAGGCTCTTAGTGTCAGGTTTCAGTGTGATACGCATAGTTGAAGGCGTGTTGGAGTCGATGAGGATTTGTAAAGTCTGGTAACCCACAGCACTGAATGTGAGGTATGAGCCATTTCGCCGCACGATAGAGAACTGACCAGCGCCGTTGCCTGAAAGACCAATGTTAGCCTTTTTGTATTGAACGCTGGGATATGGAATACTGTCGCCTGTCTCCTCATCTATCACGATGCCCGAAATTTTCTGTTGGGCATTGGCGAGAAGGGAGAACATCAGAAAGAACAGTATAAGAAATTTTTTCATAAAGTTACGATTAAATAATCAATTGGGCAATATCTACGATGATTCTGTCGGGTATAGATTCATCATATTGCTCGTCGGTCCAGCCTTCCCCCTTGTACCAAACTGTTTTGCAGCCGGCTTTCTTAGCAGGGATGATATCTTTATAGAAGCTGTCACCAACCACGACCACTTCCTCTGGTTTGAGGTTCAATGCCTTGACACCGAGAGAGAAGATGCGAGGGTCAGGTTTGCGTATTCCCACGACAGCCGACTCGATGATATGTGAGAAGAACGTGTCGAGACCGAATTCTTTTAGCACAACACCGATGTTGCCGTAGAAATTGCTTACCAATACCATAGGATAACGCTCATTTAGCATATTTATTACAACACGGCTGTGCTCAGTCTCGGCTTTTACGCCATTATATACAGAATTTAGGATATTATTATGCAACTTAACATATTCCTGTTCAGAAACATTCCAGTAGCCAGATGTCATGAGAAATTCCATCTCGATACGCAGTTTGGTGTCGAGAGTCTTATAGAATGTGAAGTCAGGTTTTATGATAGGGTTAGCCCCTAATGTTCGTTCAGCGTGCACGTAAGCCTCACGGAACTGACTTTCGGAGACAGGTATGTTGTGAGCCTGATAAGCGTGCCATAGAACTTTACCCCAATGGCAACCGGCAGTGTCGAGAGTTCCGCCGTAGTCAAATATAAATCCTTTTACCATTGTTCATTTATTATCTAAAAACTCAGAATTTGTAATTTTTCTGCAAAGTCGTTCATGTCGGGCATGCATATAAATGTAGAGGATGTTGAGCACTGTAATCTCGATGAGCATGTAAACCCAAGGGCAATTGAGCAGGCAGGTAACGTAAATGCAGATAGCCCGGACGTTGAAAGTGAGAATGTTGGTATATTTCATAAGTGGGCGGCTACCGTTTAAGAACTTGTCTTTGAGTTCTTGTGGGAAAAACGATACGTCCCCATATTTCTCTTTTAATGTGAGCATCATTTTCTGAAAGGCAGGGGTGCGTTTCTCCTGGCTCTTGCAGTAGTTGGAATAGTTGAAATAGAACACTTTTTGGAGGAAAGCCCCTTTCTTAGGAAGCGAATCGAATATCTGCCGTTGTGATTTGTAGGTATCCAATTCACTGCCTTCTTTTCCTTTCAGGAAGAATAGATGTATCTGACGATAGTAGTCGGCGAGTGAGCTTTGTGGGGAGTGGCAGAGGAAGCCGGAAATAATGGCTATTATCCAGATGCCGATGCCCCAATGGTATGATGTTGTGCCAGGAATCAGTTCCCCTGTCATTCTGAAAGCGAGGCCTACATAGATGGCGAGGAACCACATATCGACTGCAAAGCCATCGATCATCCCGC
>JAJQAR010000368.1 GCA_021203705.1 Prevotella sp.
CACCCTGCATCAGCTGAAAGGGAAATTCCGCATGAACATTCCTCTAAAAGGTGGTCCCTACACTTTCACTATCATTTACCCCAACTTCGCAACTCTTTCTTTCGTTGCGTCAGAAGGAGACAACGTGCGCATAGACGGTGATGCTCTCGCCCTCGCAGATGTGCTAGTACAGGGTGCAGACTCTGTGATAACACTGGAAAATGAGGTGGTGGAGGAAAGACTGAAAATAGGTCAACGCTTGCCCAAAGTGGATATTATAGAGAAAAGCAGACGGTCAGGGCGTTATATGTTAATAGGATTCTGGGCGAATTGGAGAGGTGGAGCCAGCGTCGTAAATACGCAAATCAAGCGTTCCATAGAAGACTATGGAGACCAGATCTGTGCCCTCAGCTACTCTCTCGACATAGACCAACGCATCCGCCAGGCCGCAGTAGGCAATGACAGCACAGCCTGGGACTCGTATTGTGACTATCTTGCCTGGGATAGTCCCGCGGTCCGCACGTTGGGAATCAACAACATCCCCTACATGATTCTCCTCGACCCCAACGGCAAGATTGTGGCTAAAGGCTCTAACTTCAGAAACGACATCGAGCCTTCCCTCCAAAAGAAGCTGAAGAAGAAAAAGAAGAAAGAGGAGCAGAAGTAACTGAGCTGATTAGCTAATCTGGCTTCCTGGCTTCACGAGGCGCTCTGTTGTGGTTACACTGACGCTGCCATCGTTGTTTTCGGCTGATAGTATCATGCCCTCGCTGACAAGACCGTTCTTGAACTCGCGTGGAGCGAGATTGGCGACAAAGAGAACCTGCTTGCCAACGAGTTGCTCTGGCTCATACCACTGGCTGATACCGCTCACAATGGTTCTGTCGTTAAGACCATCTGCTATCTTGAATTTCAAGAGTTTCTTCATCTTAGGCACACGCTCACACTCAAGCACCGTACCCACTCTTATATCCAGTTTTTGGAAGTCATCATACGAAATGGTGTCCTTCACTGGCTTAGCCTTATAGTCTGCCTCCTCATTAGCCTTGATGGTTGCCTCAAGCTTCTTTATTTGCGTCTCTATCACCTCATCTTCTATCTTACTGAACAGAAGCGAGGGTTTTGGCAATTGACTCCCTGCAGGCAACAAGTCTGTGCGCCCGAGATCTTCCCATGAGAGGCTGTCCATAGCAGTCATCTGACGCAGACGCTCACTGCTAAAGGGGAGGAAACACTGGAAAGCTATAGCCAAATTAGCCGTTATCTGGAGAGAAACATAAATGATAGTTTTTACCCTTTCTGGGTCCGTCTTGACAACTTTCCATGGCTCACAATCCGCGATGTACTTATTGCCTGTGCGTGCGAGGTTCATAGTCTCCTTCTGGGCCTCACGGAACTTGAAACCTTCAAGCAGTTGCTCCAACTTTCCCCTGACCTCCAACACAGCTTTTAACGTCTCTCGGTCGTAGTCTGTATATTCCACAGGCGCAGGCACAACTCCATTGTAATACTTCTGGGTCAATTGTAGTGCTCTGTTAACGAAATTGCCATAGACAGCCACTAACTCGTTGTTACAGCGAGCCTGAAAATCTGCCCATGTGAAGTCGTTGTCCTTAGTCTCTGGTGCATTGGCAGTAAGTACATAGCGCAACTCATCCTGTCTGTCGGGGAGTTCCTGCAAATATTCGTTCAACCAAACTGCATAATTCTTCGAAGTGCTTATCTTGTTCCCCTCCAAGTTCAGAAACTCGTTACTGGGCACGTTGTCAGGCAAAATATAGCCTCCATGAGCCCTAAGCATACTGGGGAACACTATACAATGGAACACGATGTTATCCTTGCCTATGAAGTGGACAAGCCGCGTCTCGGGGTCTTTCCACCACTTCTCCCAGGGGCCGAGTTCGGGACGGAGCTCACACAGTTCTTTCGTATTGCTTATGTAGCCTATCGGTGCATCGAACCACACATAGAGCACCTTGCCCTCCTGTCCCTCTATGGGCACGGGAATGCCCCAGTCCAAATCGCGGGTCACGGCACGAGGTCTCAACCCCCCATCTAACCAACTCTTGCACTGCCCATAAACGTTGGGACGCCATTCCTTATGCTCCTCCAATATCCATTTCTCCAGCCAAGGCTGGTCTTTGTCTAAAGGGAGATACCAATGGTTGGTAGCCTTGCGCACCAACGGATTGCCTGTCTCGGCATTATATGGATTTATCAGTTCCTCAGGAGAGAGTGTGGCACCGCAATGCTCGCACTGGTCTCCGTATGCCTCGGGATGATGGCAACGCGGACATTCGCCTCTGATATTCCTGTCGGTCAAGAAGTGTCCTGTAGCCTCATCGTAAAACTGCTCAGTAACCTGCTCGGTGAGTTTACCGTCATCGTATAGTTTCTTGAAGAAGTCGCTTGCCAGCTGGTGATGCGTAGGACTGGTGGTTCGGCTATAAATGTCGAAAGAGATGCCGAAATCCTCGAACGACTGCTTTATGAGATTATGATAGCGGTCCACCACATCCTGCACACTGATACCCTCTTTCCTCGCTCTGATGGTCACTGGCACACCGTG